>CAYPVA010000011.1:0-22010 GCA_964414045.1 uncultured Lishizhenia sp.
AGGGTCGCGATGCCTTTACAAAACCTTATTCTGAAGACCGTGCAAAGGTCATCGATGAAGAAGTTAGTAAACTCATCGAGAGCCAATACCAACGAGCACTTCAATTACTCAACGAAAACAAAGCTCAGCTCGAACAACTTGCCGAGCGTCTCTTGAGCTCTGAAGTAATTTTCAAAGAAGATTTAGAAGCAATCTTTGGAAAGCGCCAATGGGACCCAATCATCGAAGAGGCAGTAGAAGAAGTGCAAGAAGCAGCAGTTGAAGCCATAGTTGAACAAGTTGCTACTGAAGACACGAGCGCTGAAGCTCCTATTGAAGAAGCTACGCCTCCCGCTGAAACAAATTCTGAAGAAAACGCATCGTAAATATGCTAGGAAACCTGGGGCAAAGAATCATAACTGGCAGCATCTTTGGTGTGGTGGTCATTGGCTCTATGCTCTGGAATCCTTATGTTTTTGCCCTTGTTTTTTCCTTTTTTATGGTCGTAGGGCTCTGGGAATTTTACCGTTTCTTCAAGCAGCACGAAATTGTCGAGGTACCCAAAGAAATTGGCTTATTCATTGGCATATTTATTTACGTTCTCTTAGTCGGTATCAGCTTTGAATGGTATTCTGTCATTTCTCTCACACTTATTTTTCCGCTGTTTTTTACGCTCATTCTCAACGAACTTTGGGCGAAGCACCAACATCCCTTGCTCAATATTTCGGTTCTTGTGTTTGGAATTATCTACGTAGTAGTTCCGTTTTATCTCAGTATAGACCTTCACGTCAGAGATACCTCGCCTCTTCCTAAAGTACTCGGGATGTTCCTATTGATCTGGACCAACGATTCATTTGCCTATTTCACCGGGCGAAAATTTGGAAAACACAAACTCTTTGAACGCATCTCTCCCAAAAAAACATGGGAAGGTACATTCGGGGGGCTTCTTTTTACAGTCCTACTCGGAGTACTGATTGGCACATATATCAACCACGGAGAGATTTTATTCTGGACGATCTCGGCACTTATAATTGCGCCTTGTGCCATTTTCGGAGATTTACTTGAATCTTTATTTAAGCGCAGTTTAGGCATCAAAGACAGCGGCACTATCCTACCGGGCCACGGAGGTGTACTCGATCGCTTTGACGCTGCTTTATTTGCGATTCCATTTTTTTATTGTTGGTCCATTATTTATCTTTATTGGCGATGATGACATTCCACCGCGAAGGACGCTCTATAATGCTTGGCTCAACTGCACTCTTTATTTTATTAAGTGCGGCCAATTTGTATTTTCTAAAAGATGCCATTTTTGGACTTTTCCTTTTTCTTGAATTGGGCTTCTTGGTACTCCTATATTTAGTATTGCAGTTCTTTCGCATTCCAAAAAGAACTTGCACTGGCACAGCACTCGATATTATGTGCCCAGCCGATGGTAAAGTTGTTGTAATCGAAGAAGTAGAAGAAACGGAGTACTTCAAAGACAAGCGTATTCAAGTTTCTATTTTTATGTCTCCGTTAAACGTTCATGCCAACTATTACCCAATTCGTGGAGAAGTTACCTATACAAAATACCATCCCGGATTATTCTTAGTTGCTTGGCACCCAAAAAGCAGCACCGACAACGAACGCAGTACTTGTGTAGTAAAGCACGACAACGGACAAGAAATCTTATTTAGACAAATTGCCGGGGCTATGGCCAGAAGGATTTGTTATTATGCTCAAAAAGGAGATGTTGCAACGCAAGGTGCAGAATTTGGCTTCATCAAATTTGGATCAAGGGTTGACTTATTCTTGCCTTTGGGCACGAAAATTGATGTGCAACTCAATCAGAAAGTAAAAGCCAAACTTACCAAGCTTGGAAGTTTGAATTAATTTGTAATTTTATAAAAAAAACACCATGAAAAAAGTATTTGTAGCAATTGCCCTTACTACGTTTGTAGGTTCTATGGCAACTACAGCTTATGCAGCTGTAAACGGTTTAGAAATCGTTAAAAAAGACGACGACAAGCGCAAGAAAAAGAAAAAAAGCGGAAGCTGCTGCTCTTCTTCTAGCACTACTCAAAAACAAGGATGCTCTTCATCTAGCACCACTCAAAAATCTTGCTGCTCTTCAGGTAAGCACTAAGCCTACAAGAAAACAACATAAAAAAAGCCGGCATCAGCCGGCTTTTTTTATGTTAAGCAGTATAAATCTGCTTGTATACTTCTTGGTATTTTTCAAGTATTTTCTTGCGCTTGAATTTGAGCGTAGGCGTAAGTTCACCACCTTCAACACTAAACTCGTTAGGCAATAGTTTGAATTGCTTGAGTTGCTCCCAGGAACCGTATTCCTTATTGATTTCACTTATTTCACGTTCAAAGCGCTTGTAAACAATATCCTGAGACATGATCTCTTTGTTGGAAAGTGTGTCAAAATTGGCATCATGACGTTTAGCCCATTCTTTTACAAAGGCATAATTTGGCACAATAAAAACAGCAGGGAACTTCTCTCCTTCGCCAATCACCATAGCCTGCTCGATAAAACGCGATTGTTTGAGTCGATTTTCCATAGCTTGAGGAACGATGTACTTGCCTCCTGAAGTTTTAAATATTTCTTTTTTGCGGTCTGTAATGCGCAAGAATTTACCCTCTTGAAATTCTCCGATGTCGCCTGTGCAAAACCAGCCATCGGCATCAAAAACCTCTTTAGTCGCTTCCTCATTTTTATAGTAACCCATCATGACGTTTGGTCCTTTCACCAAAATTTCGCCGTCGGGAGCTATTTTAACTTGTACATTATCAACCAACGGGCCAACAGAGCCAATTCGGATTCCCGTATTAAAATTATTTACAGAAACAACCGGAGAGGTTTCAGTGAGTCCATAGCCTTCTAGTATTGGAATGTCCGCAGCTAGGAAAATTCTTGCCAATCTCGGTTGTAATGCCGCAGAACCAGACGCAATTGCTTTCACATTTCCACCTAATGCCTCCTGCCATTTTGAGAAAATAAGCTTGCGCGCTATAGCCAATTTCATTTTGTAGAATGCAGACTTCCCAATTACATCGTAGTCTTCCGCAATAGCTACCGCCCAATAAAAAAGTGACTTTTTAATGCCAGACAACTCTTCGCCCTTGGCCATGATTTTATCAAAAACTTTCTCTATCAGTCGAGGCACCGCTGAGAAAACGTCAGGTTTTACTTCTCGTATGTTATCACCAATGGTATCCATTGATTCTGCAAAATGTATCGAACAGCCAATGTACATATACAAGTAGTGAAGCATGCGCTCATAGATATGACATACAGGTAAAAAACTCAATACTTTTGAATTTTTATCGGCCGGAATTGGGTCAATACATGCCGCAACCGTTGATAGAATATTGGCATGAGAAAGCATGACTCCTTTCGGATTACCGGTTGTTCCCGAAGTGTAAATAATGGTGGCTAAATCTTCATTTTTAACAGCTTTCATGCGTTCTTCCACTGCTGCTGGTTCCACACTACCCTTGTTGGCTTCTATTTCAGTCCAATGCGTACAGTTTGGCAATTGATCAAAAGACATCAAGTGCTTTAATGAAGGAACCTCAGCGCGGATAGAAGTGATTTTATCTACCAATTCCTGATTTGAAACCACGCACAATTCAACCCCTGCATCATTGAGGATGAAACGATAGTCTGATTCAGAGATATTTGGATAGAGCGGGACCAAAATGGCACCAACTTGTTGTACTGCAATATCTAAAATATTCCATTCTACCCGATTTGCACTGGCAACAGCCACACGATCACCAGCTTCGATTCCGAGAGCTATGAGCCCTCTGGAAACTTGCATGGCCGCATCTAGAAAATCTGCCGTGGACATCGGGACCCAAATACCTGCAGTTTTAGTAACAAACATATTGGCATTTGGATAATTCTTTAGTTGATGTCTTGGGACATCAAACAAGCGATCTATAGTTAGCATATTGTTGGTTTAGCCGTGAAAAATAATAATATTGTTTCAATTATTGTAATAAAACAATAAAAAGGCTAATGAGAATTAAGCTGATCAGGTTAAGGACAAAACCTATTCGAACCATTTGTTTGATTTTCAAATAACCCGAGCCGAAAACAATTGCGTTGGGCGGCGTGCCAACTGGCATCATGAAGGCCAAACTGGCACCAAGTGTAAGGGCCATTGCCAAAGGAAATAAGGGCGTTTGGGTTTGTTGAGCAAATACACCAACAATGGGAATAAATACGGTTACCATTGCCAAATTAGATAAAACTTCAGAAATAAATATGGCTAATGTGGTCAATAAAACAATTAAAAGCACTGGATTGATGCCTTTCGCAAAATCGAAATGTTCGGACAGGCTTTGAAGAATTCCATTTTTTTCTAGCATCGCTGCTAGGGCCAAGCCCCCACCAAATAACAAGAGTATTCCCCACGGTAATTTCTCTGTATCAGACCATTTTAACAGCGTTTGTTTGCCTTCCCCACTTGGCATTAAAAACAGTGCAAGAGCTCCTAAAATTGCCGCATTTTCATCTCTGTAAGCAATACCTGTCCAGTTCACAAGTGGTTCCCTAAAGATCCATAACGTGGCTACAACAGAAAATATCCAAAGGACGCGTTTCTGGGGTTTGGACCATGGCAACGTGTGAAAGTGAAGGTCGTGGACATCTTTGCGCTCTGCTCCTAATAAATAATGGAAGTAGAGGTACATGATCAATAAAAGAATGATCGCCAGCGGTAGGCCGATTTTCATCCAATCAAAAAAACTAACCTGTATGTGAAAGTTTTCGGCCAAAATAGATGCCATCTGTGTATTAGGAGGAGAGCCTATTAATGTGCCAATACCTCCTATATTGGCTGCATAAGCCACGGATAGCATCAAAAGTGCACTGAACCTCGATTCACGGTGGGGTATTGGCATTGCTTCAATAACTGCAACGGCCATAGGTAACATCATGAGTGCTGTGGCTGTGTTTGAGATCCACATAGAAATGAGCCCTGTACTTAGGATAAAGCCCAGCAGAATTTTTGATTTTTGATCGCCAACAACGGCTATGATGCGGCGGGCAATTTGTTCGTGCACTCCCCACTTTTCGAGTCCTAAGGCAAGTACAAAACCTCCGAAAAAAAGAAATATATTGGCGTCTCCATAACAAGTTGCTAGTTCTTTTGGCGATAGCAAACCTAGTGGTGCACCAAAAAGGATGGGTAGCAGCGCCGTTAAGTAAACAGGGATCCACTCAGTGATCCAGAGAAGGATCATGAGGCCGGCTAAAATAAGTGCTAATGAAAAGGGATCTATGCCAAGCATAGACGGCTTTTATTTGTTGAGGCCGTTGAGCGCGTCTACAAAGTAAACAGCCTTTGCTTCAACTTCTGTTGCGATGGCTCTGAACTCAGCTTTACCTTTCGCTTTGTTGATTTTTGAAAGCATGGCATCTTGAAAATCAGCTGCTTCGTCAATTAATTTTGCTGAATTTTCAGATTTAGACGGAGCTGTCATTTCGAAAAAGAAACATTCTTCTACGACGTCAAATACCATTTCATTGATATTTCTCTTGAGGATGCGTTTGTTAGCCATAACTTGATTTTTGGTAAATGTACGCTTTTTCAAGCTATTTTTGCACATGTTATATCCCCTTCTGACCATTACTAAAGGCAAGGAACAGTCCATTTATCGTAAACATCCATGGGTATTTTCCGGAGCCATTGCAGATCAAACTGATGAATTACAAGATGGTGACATCGTTTGTTTGACCACCAAAAAACAGCAAGTATTGGGTGTTGGCCATTATCAACACGCAACTATTGCGGTCAGAATGCTCAGTTTTGATTACGAAACAATTGACCAAGCATTTTACGAACGCAGGCTAGCCAATGCTTTTGAGCTTCGTAAAAAAATTGGTTTGCTACGTAAAGACAACAATATTTTCAGGCTATGTCATGGAGAAGGAGACCAACTCCCAGGTTTAATCATTGACTATTACGCCGGTGTGGCGGTCATTCAATGCCATTCTATTGGGATGTACAAACAAGTGGAGACTATTGCGGATGCACTCGTTGCGGTCATGGGTAAGGATTTAAAAGCCGTTTATTCAAAATCTTCTGACACACTGCCAAAACGACAAGAAGTCAAAGACGGTTATTTACATGGCGCTGCAACAGTCCCACATTTGGCCATTGAAAACAGTGTCAAATATCATATTGACTGGATAAACGGTCAAAAAACCGGCTTTTTCATTGACCAACGCGAAAACCGTGCCTTGCTCGGCAAATATGCCAATGGTAAAAAGGTACTCAATACTTTTTGTTATTCAGGGGGTTTTAGTCTTCAAGCGCTGCACCACAAAGCCAGTTTAGTGCATTCCTTAGACAGCTCTAAAAAAGCCATCGGACTCACCGATGACAACGTAGCGTTGAATGGTTTTCAGGACAATCACGCATCAATTGTGGAAGATGCCATGGATTACATGAAAGATCTCCCCGAAGACTACGACATTATTGTACTTGATCCACCTGCTTTTGCAAAACACCGTGACAAAAGGCATCAGGCCATCCAAGGATACAAAAGACTCAATGCGCACGCCATTCGTCAAATCAAACCAGGTGGTTTTATTTTTACCTTTTCTTGCTCTCAGGTGGTCGATACGCAATTATTCACAAATACTGTCATTGCAGCAGCCATAGAAGCCGGGAGGTCTTGCAGAATACTAGAACAGTTGCACCAACCCGCTGACCACCCCATCCAAGCTTTTCATCCTGAAGGGGCCTACCTAAAAGGTCTCGTAATTCAAATTGATTAATGCTTGCACTGAACTACCGCACAATTTTAGGAGTAGCCCTCCCAATGATGGTTACCGGATTCATTCAGTCAATCGTATTATTGACCGATGCCTCTTTAATTGCGCGACATTCCACAGCAGCCTTTGATGCTGTCGGCAATGCAGGATTATTATATGTGACACTCTACATGTGCCTAGCGGGAATGGCTGACGGTGCACAAATCATTATTGCCCGACGCATCGGGCAAGACAGACCCGACCTCATTGGTCAGGTTTTTGGCACTACCGTATGGGTACTCATGACCCTTGCTGTTTTACTTTTTATGGTCTTGTATTTCATCATGCCTTCATTGGTATACACTTATTCAGCACAAAAAGAAATCGCGGAACTACAAGGGATATATATCGAACAGCGGAGCTTTTCTTTGTTTTTTGCCATGATTACCTTGTCAATACAATCGTTTTTCTTGGCCGAAGGAAAATCATGGGTGGTCCTAGTGACCTCTTTACTGACCGCAAGTTCTAATGCGCTGTTGGCGTATCTGCTTATTTTTGGAGAATGGGGATTACCCGAACTAGGCATTCAAGGTGCAGCACTCGCTTCCATGATTGCCGATGCCATTGGCATGCTCAGCATGCTCGGATTTCTTTGGTTCTCGCAGGAAAGGGTTAAATACAAACTGCTCGCCTACTTCAAATTGCACTCAGGGTCGCTTAAAGAATTACTCAAAGTAGGGAGCCCACTTTTATTACAAGGCTTTTCAGCACTCGCCACCTGGACACTCTTTTTTACGTGGATCGAGCAAAAAGGTACCTTTGATTTAACGGTATCACAAAACATTCGGTCTATTTATTTCTTGGCATTTGTCCCTATTTGGGGCTTTGCCGGGACAACCAAAACCTATATTTCTCAGTATTTAGGCGCGCAAAAGTTTGAACAAATCCCGCTGATCCAGCGTCGTATTCAACTACTTACCTTAGGTTTTATGTTGCTCACTTTTCATGGTGCTGTGCTTTATCCAGAAGCGATGATACGGATGGTCAACCCTGCAGAAGCCTACGTGGCGAAAAGTGCCGATATATTGAGACTTATTGCCGTCTCTATTTTGGTTTTTGGTTTCATCTCAGTATATTTTCAAACGATTCATGGTAGCGGTAATACTTTACATTCCATGCTCATTGAATTTTTTACAGTAGGTGTGTATGCCCTATTTTGTTATTTATTTATCAAAGTTTGGAACCTCGATATTTTTTGGATTTGGACCGTTGAGTACATTTATTTTGGTTTACTAGGACTCATCTCCATATTGTATTTAAAGAACGTCGCTTGGCAAAATAAGAAAGTATGAAAAAAACACTGCGCATTGTATTCATGGGCACACCCGCATTTGCGGTCCGTATTTTAGATGAATTACACAGTAGTCAGCACGAGGTAGTTGGTGTAGTTACGGTGGCCGATAAACCTGCTGGACGCGGACAACTTTTGCATCAAAGTGCGGTCAAGCAATATGCCCTTGAACATCAATTGCCCATTTTGCAACCTGAAAAATTAAGAGACGAAACATTCATTGAACAACTGAAGGAGTGGAATGCAGACGTCTTTGTGGTTGTTGCCTTTCGCATGCTACCTGATGTTGTTTGGAAATTACCTCCACTTGGAACTTTTAATTTGCATGCGAGTTTACTCCCGGCCTATAGAGGTGCAGCTCCGATTAATTGGGCGCTCATTAATGGCGAAACCAAAACAGGCGTCACGACTTTCTTAATCAATGAACAAATCGATGCTGGTGCTATTCTCAAACAAGCTGAGGTGCAAATTAGCCCCAATATGAATGTTGGTGAATTACACGATCAACTCCAAGAATTAGGCGCTCAACTCAGTCTGCTCACGTGTAATGACCTTGCTGCTGGAGTCATTGAACCAATGTTACAAACGGCTATAGAAGGCAAAAGTGCGTTGGCTCCAAAATTATTCAAGGAAAACACAATGATTGATTGGCAACAGACACCAAACGATGTTCACAACCTTATTAGAGGCTTGAATCCATATCCAGGAGCCTGGTGCAAATTATGGTCAAGTATCAAAAATGATTGGGTTCAGTTCAAAATTTTTGAGTCCGAACCTACCACACTTCAATGTGATCGAAGAATTGGTCCGAAAGCTCATAAAGCTGGTATTTTATTTCCTTGCGGCAACGGAGCCTTGTTAATTCATTCCTTACAAATGGAAGGTAAAAAACGCATGGATGCCAAAGCATTTATGGCAGGCAACGACTTGTCACTGTATGCTTTCTCCGAAAAATAAGCGCGCAGCTTATTATTGCGGTATATTCAAAGAAATGCCAAAACGCAATGGGAATTGCCCAACCGTTGTACCATTTTTAAATGTACTCATCATAGCATAATTCACAAAAGCACCATAAGGTCCATAACCTAAACGGATACATGCATCAAGCATGAAAGGATTTAAATTGAACTTGGAGCGTGTAATCCATTCAAACTTATCGCCGTTTTCATATGTTCCTGTTTGGCGATGATGACTATATATTCTAACACCTCCTAAGACTCCGGCATTCACATAAAATGCTTTTTTAAAACTATTACCTGTAGCAAATTCAAACATAAGTGGCATCGTAATGTAGGCGCCATACAATGAACTGCGTTTGAAATTTTGACTGTTGTCTAACACTGCAGAAACGCTTGTAGAATCGTGTTGTAGCGCGTACTGCGCTTTGTAATCTGTGTTGATAAAGCTGAAGCCATATCCCGTTAGTAATCCAAAATGATCTGAGAAAAGTCTGAACTTGTGCGCAAACAAATTCATATTAAATACCGTGCTTTTCAAGGGGATATTTTGCCATTCCGGATTGCTGGCGATATTTGGATCAAAACTCAAAAAAGCATTGGTATTGAGCTGGATACCCGCTTCAAATCCTGCCCAGTGGGCCGAATTTTTTGTATCGATAAATTCTTCTCCATCTTCAAAACCCTCTTCATCTAAAAAGAGATCAAAAACCAGGGTCAGGCGATTGGTAGAAACCACAGGCTCATCTACCTCATTGGTAGCAGGAATCCACTTGGGCATATTTCTAACAATTTCAAGAGCCGCCGAATCGAGCAAGGCGTTATAACCCATTTCAATCATTGGATGAATGATATCACCTTGCACGCCAACTTCAAAGACCACAAAAACTTGCTCTCCCCAAGGGAACGTCTCATTGGTATCTTTGAAAATGAATGCCTCAATTTCAGTTGTAAGATAAGCTTGAAGCGAATCAGTTCCGCCAGGAAAACTTGCGGGTCTTGGGCCCGCCGCTTCCATAGCCACGTTATTTACCAGAATTTCCATTGGTGGCTCTACTTGCTCAAGAACCTCTTGCTGAGGAACTTCAGTTGGTTTTTCAATTACTTGAGCAGAAAGATAGAGGGTGCTGAATACAAACCCAATGAGCAAGGAAAATTTCATGAACTAATTTTTGCTAAAGATACGAGTTTTAAAAAGCCATACTCATCTTTAACAAGAAATGACGTCCTGCCTGTGGGTAATAGAAATTTTCAGTAGTCGTTTGCCCACCATATTGGTAACTGAACGTGTAGCCATTGTTGGCATATTGCGCAGAAAAGATGTTGTTTACTAACAAGCCCAATTCAAAGGTTTCGGCAAATCGTTGTTTCACTTTCCAATTCAAAATAAAGTTTGTGAAAGTAAAAGGGTCAAGACTTCTATTTACGTTTGAAGTATTGTCTAGGTATTGTCTAGAGACGTATTTGGTTTGCAAGGCTATTTGCAGCGACTTGATCGGAGCGTATTGAAGTCCTAAGGTTTGAATAAAGTTCGGAGAAAAAGCCAAATCGGTAGTGCCGTGATTGATTTGAATTTGAGTGTAGTAAGGCGCTTCATCTAAGTAAACGTCTAAGTACTCCACAAAGTTTACAATCTTATTCTGACTCAATGAGCTCGCACTTTGAAGGCGAATTTGCGGAGTAACTGCATATTGCATTTCTATCTCAAGACCTGCTCTGTAACTCTGATCTACATTTGTTCTTGTGTAGCCACCCACATCATTGATTTGACCCGTCAATACCAATTGCTGGTCATAATACATCAAATAAAGGTTAGTTTGGGCAAGTAGGCGGTCATTTTGAAAACGGTATCCGAGCTCTGAATTATACATTCTTTCTGGTAGCGGGCGATTGGCCGGGGTACTTTCTCTGAAATCGCGACGAACCGGCTCTCTGTTGGCAATACCAAAAGTTCCGAAAACTTGTTGTGCTCCAAAAGATTTGGCAAGTGCCAATTTCGGGTTAAAGAAGTTATAATTTACCGTTTGCGTTACATCTGTAAGAGCTCCACTCACTTGATCAACCCCTAGAAAGTTATAGTTGATGCCTCTATATTGTAAATCTAAGGTGAGGTCGAAGCCATTTTTTTGATAATTGGTTTTTAGGTACGCGCTCGCCTCTTGCTTGACGGCATCGTTATCGTAGTAGCGCTGGTAAATTTCACTATTTGACGCAAATTGCGCCCAAATAACTTCTCCAAAATGTTGCCCAGCGTAGCGATTAAGCGCTCCGCCAAGCGTAAATTTTAAATATTGATTTTTCTGAAAATTCAAACCATAAACCATCCCTACAAAATGATTATCAAGCCACCTTCTTCTAATTAGGTCCGTGCTCGAAATGGTATCCGTGCCAATAAAAACTGGCACTAAGCCATAATCAGACAAGTCATCATTGCTGCGATATTCTTCGTAAAAACCTCGGCCATAGGTATAATGGGCTGCTAAATTGAAGTCTAATCGATTGGAGAATTTATGAATAAAATGTAATTGATAGTTGTCTTGCTTGTAGTTATCCACTTGATTTGCATAGGTGTAGTAATTATAGGTACGCCCTGAATTTAAAAGGTTTGCAGTCTCTGCAGCGCTTAGACCATTTCTACTGGCATAATCCAGCATACCTAAAGAATCGCCTCTATACCTGCTCTCAGGAGTGCCATACCAAGCTTGGTAGGTTCGCTCTGAACCGTTGAGCACCAACGCTTTCCAAATCGATTTTTCGGTTAGGTACGTGGCGGTGAGCCCCAAAGAAGTTAAATCACTTGTAGCCCGATCAAGATAACCATCCGATCGAATTTGGGAAAGTCTGGCATCTAGGGAAAATCGGTTATTCAATAATCCTGTCCCTGCCTGAAGCGTACCTTTGAGCGTTGCGAATGATCCCGCAGCTAAATCTGTTCGGGCATACGCTTTGGACCTGATATCACTTGTTTTGATGTTGACGCTAGCTCCAAAAGCAGCGGCTCCATTTGTAGAAGAGCCAACACCTCGTTGAATTTGAATGTTCTCAACGGACCCTATAAGATCTGGCATATTCACCCAATAGACGTCGTGCGATTCTGGATCATTGACAGGAACTCCATTGATGGTGACATTGATGCGACTTGCGTCCACTCCCCTAATACGTAGGCCACTATACCCAATACCCGCACCTGCATCGCTGGTAGTAACAACAGATGGTGTAAACTCGAGCAAAGTTGGCATATCTTGCCCGAAATTTTTGAAACCAAGCACTTCTTTTGTGACAATAGTGTTGCTCGGATTGTCTTTGGCTCTGAGCCTAGACACGACGATGCCTTCAATGTTTTGAATTTTTTTGATGGTGTCAGCTGCAATTTTCTGGGTTTGCTGAGCCATTGCTGTAGAAGCAATCAATAAAGCTAATACTAAAAGTCTTGTTTTCATTTTGTAAAAATTAAACAAGAACAAGGGGCTAATTCTTGGTGATCTTAAAAAATTAGCTCGTCATCTTCCCTTCGCTGGCATTATCCAAATCAGGTTCAATGGGTATGATCTCAGCCTTGCGGCACCCCTTAGAGACGTTGCAAAATTAATTGAATTCGGTATTTAAATACTGTTTTACTTTAAAATTACTTAAACAAAAGCATAAAATATTTTCATTAAGAATAGTTTAAATCATTGGATAATTGTAACTTAAGCTCTCATTTACGATATGTACACACGCAGCTTACTACAAACTCCCAAACTTACTAAGTTAGCTTCGCTCAAAACCTTGGTTGAAAATAGAACCATTTTCAACCTCAATCATTGTGAGCTCAACTTATTTGAAACCTATCAGACTGCCGATAAGGTGGCGCTAACCTTTAATGATGTGGTTTTGACCTCTATGCTTAGGGGTAAAAAAGTGATGCATCTTTTTGATGACCCTGAATTTGAATATTTACCAGGAGAAACCGTCATTTTACCACAACAAGTTGAAATGGTCATTGATTTTCCGGAAGCACAATTAGAAAATCCAACACAATGCCTTGCCCTTGAAATTGACCGCTCAAAAATTCAACAACTGGTAGACATTCTAAATGAACGCTACCCCAAAGAAGATGCTGAACCTTGGAAACTTAATTTCGAACAATATCTTTTGATGAACAATGAGGCGGTGGCTTCCACGCTCAATAAAATTGTTCAGATTTGCATGAGTGAACTCCGAAATAAAGATATTTTGGCAGACCTCAGCCTCCAAGAGTTACTGATTCACCTCATTCAGTTGCAAAAAGTCAATGAGCTCGATTCTAAAAAAGAGCCAAGTGGAATTTTACCGATACTAATGAGCTATATCAGAGAACATTTACATGAGAAAATTAATTTACAAGTACTTTGTAATTTAGCCTGCATGAGCAGTTCTACTTTTTATAGATACATCAAAAAAGCGACCGGCCTTAGCCCCCAGGAACTGATTTTAAGAGAGCGGCTTAAATATGCCAAACAACTACTAAGCTCATCCAATCTTTTGATTACTCAAGTTGCTTTTGATGCAGGATTTGACGACGCCAATTATTTCACCAGAGCTTTCAAGAAAAACGAAGGTCTTACGCCGAAGCAATATCAGCAAAAACTCATTCAATCTTCTTTGTAACTCAATGGGCTTAAAACTTTTAGTTCCTCCTCACTGAATAGCCTTGACCGCACAATAAACCTTTTGCCTAGCGGGATTTCCAAAGAAAAACTCGAACCTCGTCCATCGACAACATCAATAGTCAGCTTCGTGTGTTTCCAATACTCAAATTGATCCTGACTCATCCAAAACGGGCAATCGTCGATAGTGCCGAGGCAAACATCAGAAGACCCAATATAGAATTCACCTAATTCAAAACACATCGGTTGAGAGCCATCGCAGCATCCACCCGACTGATGAAACATCAGTGGGCCATGTAGTGCTTTGAGCTCACGAATCACAGCTTGTGCTGCAGTTGTTATTTCTACTCGATTGACCATACGACAAGATAAAAAAAAGCCCGGCAAGCCGGGCTTTCATCGAAACCTAAAATTTAGAAGAACCCTAGTTTACTTTTACTGTAAGAAACGAGCATATTCTTTGTTTGGCGATAATGAGCCAACATCATTTTATGCGTTTCTCTGCCAAAACCTGACTTCTTGTATCCACCAAAAGGTGCATGTGCTGGGTATGCATGGTAACAGTTGACCCACACACGTCCGGCCTGAATTGCCCTAGGAACAGTGTAAAGTTCGTGTGCATCTCGCGTCCAAACACCAGCGCCCAAGCCATAAAGTGTATCATTGGCAATCTCGATAGCTTCTTCGGTAGTTTTAAACGTGGTGACACAAGTAACAGGGCCAAAAATTTCTTCTTGGAATACCCTCATTTTGTTATGTCCTTTGAAAATTGTTGGCTTAATGTAATAACCATTTGATAAATCACCGCCGAGATGATTGGCTTCTCCACCACAAAGTACTTGAGCACCTTCTTCTTTACCGATATTTAAATACGACTGAATTTTTTCATATTGATCATTAGATGCTTGCGCACCCATCATTGTTGATCCGTCTAAAGGATGCCCACATACAATCGCATTCGTACGTGCAACGACGCGTTCCATGAACTTATCATAAATAGATTCATGTACTAAAATTCTCGACGGACAAGTACAAACTTCTCCTTGATTCAAGGCAAACATCACAGCACCTTCTACCGCTTTATCAAAGAAATCATCGTCGTGATCTGCCACTGATGGGAAGAAAATATTTGGTGACTTACCTCCGAGTTCCATGGTGACTGGAATAAGGTTCTCTGAAGCATATTGCATGATCAATCGACCCGTTGTAGTTTCTCCTGTGAAGGCAACTTTTTGAATGCGAGGCGAAGTAGCAAGTGGCTTACCTGCCTCTGGCCCAAAGCCTGTTACCACGTTTAACACACCTGCCGGCAAGACATTTTGGATGAGTTCCATGAAAACCATAATTGAAGTTGGCGTTTGCTCTGCAGGCTTAACAATGACGCAGTTACCAGCTGCTAAGGCCGGTGCAATTTTCCAACAAGCCATAAGTAATGGGAAATTCCAAGGAATGATCTGACCCACCACACCAAGTGGTTCATGGACTACAATGCTTACTGTCGTTTCGTCGTGTTCTGAAATTGCGCCTTCTTCTGATCGGATGACACCCGCAAAATATCTGAAATGATCAATACAAAGCGGTAAATCTGCTGCTCTGGTTTCACGAATGGCTTTACCGTTATCGATCGTTTCGACCGTTGCCAATAATTCAAGATTCGCCTCCATGATGTCAGCGATCTTCAAAAGCAAATTACTTCTGGAGGCTACCGATGTTTTGGACCATGATGGAAATGCGGCATGAGCTGCATCCAAGGCAAGCTCAATATCCTCTTTTGTCGAACGCGCTGCTTGCGTAAAAACTTGACCATCGATTGGAGAAGTATTGTCGAAGTACACCCCATTTACAGGTGCGACCCATTTACCTCCAATAAAGTTGTCATACTTTGCCTTAAAAGTTGGCTTTTGTGCTAAATTACTCATAGTGTATTGTTTTAAGTTGAATGCAATACACAAATGAAGCTGTAAATCAGCGCTATTTATAGCACCAAAATTTCAAGAATTAGCATTGATAATTCAATGCGTTCAACCTGATTCTCATGAGAAGTTTGTATTTTCAACCTATGACACATTCGAACAAAGCGCTTATTTATGCGCTCATTGCAGCTTTCTCAGGATTTTTATTTGGCTTCGATATGGTAGTAATCTCTGGTGCAGATCAGGTTTTACAAACTATTTGGTCGAGCAGTGATTTATTTCATGGCCTCGTTGTTATGTCTATGGCATTGTGGGGGACAGTCCTAGGTTCCATTTATGGGCACATCCCTACAGATCGATTTGGAAGAAAAAATACACTGCTTTTAATCGGGGTGCTTTTTGCCCTGTCAGCCATCGGATCAGCCCTCGCCAACGATCCATATTTTTTTGCCATAGCCCGCTTTTTAGGTGGTCTTGGGATTGGTGTATCAACAATTGCAGCTCCAGCATATATCACAGAAATAGCACCCGATCACCGACGTGGCATGATGGTTGGACTGTATCAATTTAATATCGTCTTTGGTATTTTAGCGGCTTATTTATCTAATTATTACTTTGCAGATTTTGGAGCAGAGGCTTGGCGATGGATGCTTGGTGTTCAAGTCATTCCAGCTGTTATTTTTTCAATGGCCTGTGTGTTTCTTAAAGATAGTCATCGCTGGGACGCACAAAGTAAGTTCAACACCAACTCACTCTGGGACTCAAAATATCGTCGCATACTTTGGCTGACTTTCTTCATCGCCTTTTTCAATCAATTTTCTGGCATCAACGCATTTCTTTATTATGCGCCGCGCATTTTCGAATTGGCCAAGCTAGACCCTGAAATTGCTGCGCTTAGCAGCGTTGGTGTGGGTATTATAAATTTAATTTTTACAATGGCCGGGCTTAGTTTGATCGATCGTTTTGGCCGTAAATCATTATTGACAATCGGAGGCATAGGCTATATCGTATCATTGGGTTTAGTGAGTCTTTATTTTTTGATGGGCTGGTCAGGCATTTCAGTAAGTCTATTTTTCATTTTCTTTATTGCCGCACATGCCATTGGTCAAGGCGCTGTAATTTGGGTCTTCATTTCCGAACTTTTTCCAGATCATCTTCGAGCAAAAGGACAAGCATTTGGTGCTACTATCCACTGGCTGCTTGCTGCGATCATTCCTTCTCTAATGCCCTTTCTCTTTGAAAAAATTGGAGCGGCTGCTGTATTTGGATTTTTTACCTTGATGATGATCTTACAATTAGCTTGGATACGGATAAAGGTCCCAGAAACAAAAGGAAAATCACTCGATGTTTTACACCAAGAATTAAACGTTAAATGAAGCCGATATTATGTTACGGAGAGGTCCTTTGGGATCTACTACCTAGTGGTAAGGTCCTTGGGGGCGCTCCTTTGAATGTGGCATACCGACTACAAGAATTTGGGCAAAAAGTACTGTTTGTATCGAGCGTAGGAGATGACCAATTGGGCAAGGAAATTCAAACGCGCATCAATGCACTTGGAGTTTCCAACCTGCTCAACGTCCATTCAACGCTTTCAACTGGCGTAGTTGAAGTTACCATTCAGCCGGATGGATCCGCAACTTATTTGATCACTGAACCGGTTGCGTGGGATGAAATTCCGTTTGAAGGAACTTGGGATGGGGATTTACTTTTTGGCTCCTTGGCACTGAGAAATATTCACAACCAGGAGCATATCTTTAAAACATTACAAACCAGCAAGCGCGTATATTTTGACGTCAATTTAAGGGCACCATTTATCAATTATACGCTCATTGAAAGCCTGATAGATCGATGTACCATCGTTAAATTCAACGAAGAAGAGTTTGAATGGTTTGCACAGCAACAAAATTGGGAAAGCGGTGGAAGCGCTGGCTTAGAAGCATTTAAAAACAAATATCCAGGTGTTCAATTATGCATCACAAAAGGTGAAGATGGCGCCATATTCATGACTGACCGTGGTATTTATCAAGCCAAAGCTCCTCAAGTCAATGTACAAGATACCATAGGTGCTGGTGATGCATTTTTTGCTCGGCTCATAGCTGGCTATTTACGCGGTGAATCTGCCCAATTGCTGCTCCAAGAAAGTTGTCAGGTAGGCGCAATTGTGGCCACTCAAAAAGGAGCTACTTCTCCACTCAAATAAAATAGCAAGCTATAGACCCGCTACAATTTGTGCAATTTGTACTGCATTCGTAGCGGCACCTTTGCGCAAGTTGTCGGCAACAATCCAAAGATTAAGGGTATTTGGCTGTGATTCGTCGCGGCGAATGCGCCCTACAAAAACCGCATCTTTGCCTTCCGCAAAACGGGGCATTGGGTATTCAAACGCCGCAAGATTATCTTGCACAACGATTCCAGGCGTATTCGTCAAAATCCTTTTGACTTCGGCAAGGTCAAAATCTTGTTCAAATTCAATGTTAACTGCTTCGGAGTGCCCACCTACAACTGGTACGCGCACTGCCGTTGCAGTTACTAAAATTTTAGGGTCGAGTATTTTTTTTGTCTCGTTGGTCAGCTTCATCTCCTCCTTGGTGTATCCGTTTTCTGTGAATACATCGCATTGCGGGATGCAATTTTTATCAATGGGGTATTTGTAAGCCATCTCACCATTCATGCCATTGCGCTCATTTTCAAGTTGCTGTACTGCTTTTACGCCAGTTCCAGTAATGGATTGGTAGGTCGAAACAACCACTCTTTTAACGCCATAACGCTGATGCAAAGGAGCCAGTGTCAATACCAATTGGATCGTACTGCAGTTTGGATTGGCAATGATGAGGTCTTCTTTGGTAAGCAGTTGTCCGTTGATTTCCGGAACAACCAGTTTTTTTGTTGGGTCCATTCTCCAGGCAGAAGAATTGTCAATGACAACCGTTCCGACAGCCGCAAAACGAGGCGCCCACTCTAAAGAGGTTTCTCCACCTGCTGAAAAAATAGCGATATCTGGTTGTTCAGCTACAGCTGTTTGCAAACCAATCACTTCATATTCTTTGTTTTGGTACGTTAGTTTTTTACCAACGCTGTTTTCGGAGGCGACCATTAACAATTCGGAATAAGGGAATTTTTGCTCTGCTAATACTTGCAACATCACTGATCCGACCATGCCTGTTGCGCCAACGACAGCTACTTTCATTTGAATTTTTTTTTGACAAAATTAATCTTTGTTTGCAATGCTACGTGCTTCTCTTTTGCTTTTCGTTGTTTTCATTCGAACCATTCATTTTTCTCAATATCAAGTCCACGACGATTTTCATGACCAGAACCTCAATTTGGGACTTCTTTGGCAGGGCGACACCAGTCATTTTTACAGCAACAACGCACGTCAACTACAACTCAATCAGAATACGGCGGATACCAGTGTAATTTGGACACAACTGCCAGAAATGGATACCGACACCATCAGCTTTCAATTTTGGCTGCGCGAAAACTTTAGCCCATCAAGTTTGAATTATGGTCGCTTTTTCTTTTTGGCAAATGCGCCAGATTTAGAGAGTTCCACTAGCTGCTATTTTTTACAATTTGGAGAAGCAGGTTCATCGGATGCCGTTAAACTCTTTCTACGATTGAATGGTACAGATAGCCTATTGGCAAGTGGTCCGTTAGGGAATATTGCAAATGCTTTTTCGCTCGATTTAAAAATGATCATAGCGCCAAATAACCTACAGCTCTACACCAAATTTTCCAACGCTTTGAATTTCGAGCTCCAATTTCAAATCACTCATGCTTTTCAAGCATGGCAACCTTACGCTGGGTTCACTTTTTATTACACCACGGCAAATGCCGCTGCATTTTTTATCGATGATTTTTATTTTGGGAAAGTGCGCTCAGATACGGACCCCAAAATAATCATCACAGAAATTATGTCTGACCCTGATACCTTATTTGGCTTGCCTGATGTCGAATATCTTGAAATCTATAACTATGGTATTGAACTGATTCAATTGAAAGGATTGAAAATTCAGGATGGCAATGGCCTTTGCACGCTTCCCTCCTATTGGCTCGAGGCGCAGCACTATGTCGTTTTGGTAGGGACCAATAAAAGTGCTGGTTTTGGCGTTGGAAATATAGTAGAAGTTGCTGCATTTCCAAGCTTGAATAATAGCGGAGAATTGCTTGCTATTCGCGATCTAGAAAATAAAATAAGCGACCAACTTATTTACTTACAAACGTGGTATGGGTCTAACATGCTGTCAACTAACGGCATCAGCTTGGAGCGAAAGTCCTTGTCGGATCCATGTTCAAATCAGGACAATTGGAGCGCTAGCATGGCAATTATGGGTGGTTCACCAGGACAAGCCAACTCAGTATTTGACCCTTATTCAGATACCATTGCACCCTCTTTAACAAAAGCTTTAGTGCTCGATGCGCATTATTTGGCCATACAATTTTCAGAACCCATGGACAGCCTTTCATTGGTCAATAGTATCATTTATATTTCACCAGAAATTGGAATTTTTGACAAACAAACGCTGGATTATCAAAATTGCATCAATGGCGCACAAATGCTGCTGTATTTTGACGACACTATTTTACCTAGCCAACCCTATCAGGTACACATTGAAGCAGCAACTGACTGCTGGAATAATACACATGAGCTACTCGGGAATTTTATTCGATATGAAAAACCCCAAAAAGGAGACCTGCTGATCAATGAAATTTTGTTTGATCCACCCAATGAGGGGCATGATTTTATTGAACTTTATAACCGCTCGGATAAATACCTCGATTTATCTCAATGTGGAATACATAATTGTCAAGATTCTATTTTTTTAAACCAACTTAATATGGCTCCTGGGCAATACCTCGCATTTTGTCCGGATACGCAATTTCTGATTGATTACTATCCGAAAGCAATCCAACAGAACTTAAGACAATTTGATCTTCCCTATTTTTATAATGACGCCGGTACTTGTGTACTTTTTCAGCAAACTGCAACACTAGATTCCTTGCACTATTCTGCACTTTGGCACTTTCCTTTACTTCCTGATCCAGAAGGTTTTAGTCTGGAAAGAATTAGTTTTGAAGCGCCAACTCAAGCTGCTGAAAATTGGTTTTCGGCAGCACAAGCTATTGGAGGAGCAACGCCCGGCGGTCAAAATTCTCAACACAGCTCGCCCACATTTCAAGGCGATATACACCTGACATTTCCTGAGCTTAGCCCTGACCTCGATGGCTATCATGACCAACTGGAGATTGTTTACCAAATGAAAGAACCCGGGATGTTGGCATGTGCTGAAATCTATACCCTAAATGGTCAGTTGCTTCAGCATATACTCTTCAACGAAAGTATCGGAACGCAAGGTAGCTGTTATTGGGACGGAAGCACGCAATATGGAACTTTAGTACCCGCTGGTATTTACGTCTTGATTTTTCGAGCTTTTTCCACAAATCCTGGTGTATTTTTTGAAAAAAAAATCTTGTTCAGCGTGTGTTATAAAGCTTAAATTTGAACATGCCAAGTGCGTTCAATGCCATCTCTTTTTCACCGGGTTCCAAAAATTGGATTGCCAAGTTTTTTGAATTATACGAGCAAGGCATTTTTGAAATAGACGAGGAGCTGATTCACCTTCAAACAGAGAACCTTACCCACTTTATTTCACATCAAACTGGCCTGATCTACGGTACACCAAAGAATTTTATCTTTTCAAATGCCCTGGACAAGCAACAAATGAATACTGACGAGCAACTCAAACTGTTGCTTTTTGAAACACACCTCTTTACCTATCTCAGAAAAAAACAGCAGCCGGTCAACAAAGAAGCTTTCATTGCTGTGCTGTCTGAATTTTATGCCAATACTTCGGGTTTAAATTTTTTAGATCGTGTAAAATTGTATTTAACTAAAAATCCTGAAAGAAAACTAGAACTGATTTTACAATCACGGGTTAAAATTAAAACCTCCTTTTTCGGTGTAAACTTTTGGCTCAATCACCTCTCCAACGCCTTTATTTTCCTGGACGTTATTTTATTTCGATCATTTTTAGAAGGTAAAAAGGAAACGTTCTACCCTGCATATCAGGCTGCCGCAATTTCTGTGCTCAACGGCTTGCTTTTTGCAGGTTTCTCAGATCAAAAAATGGAGCCACAAGAACAAAAAATTTTCAAGCATTTTTTAGCCTCTGCCTCCCTTCCAAGAAAAATAAAACGCGTCTATAAAGACCGCATGCAAATTGGCATACCGCTTAAATTACTCAAGCAAGAATTAGTTCATGACCCCTTGTTGCATCAAATTACTTATGAATATGGTCATTTTTTAATCCAAGGCACACATGTCATTAGCGACCAAGAACGCCAAAAATTACTGGAGCTTGGTAAGGTCCTGGAAATGACCAATGAACAAATGCTTGCCTCTGAAGAGCTCTGCAGTGCTTTTAT
>CAYPVA010000012.1:0-21571 GCA_964414045.1 uncultured Lishizhenia sp.
GACCCATGGAAACGCACACGCGTTACTACCAAAGAAGTTCAAATCGGAACCCTTAGCTTGGGCGGACACAATCCCATTCGTGTGCAATCCATGACCACCACTGACACAATGGATACCGAAGGGTCGGTTGAACAGTCTATCCGTATGATTGACGCAGGTTGTGAACTTGTAAGGCTCACTGCACCTAGTAAAAATGAAGCTGAAAATCTTAGAAATATCAAAGAAGCTTTGGTCAAAAGAGGGTATAATACGCCCTTAGTTGCTGATATTCACTTCACGCCTAATGCAGCAGAAATTGCTGCTAAAATTGTAGAAAAAGTTCGGGTCAATCCAGGGAACTATGCAGACAAAAAGAAATTCGAAGAAATTGAATTCACCGATGCAAGTTATGAAGCTGAACTCAAACGGATTGAAGAGAAGTTTACGCCATTAGTTCTACTTTGTAAAGAACACGGAACCGCCATGAGAATTGGCACGAATCATGGTTCGCTTTCTGATAGAATATTAAGTAGGTATGGCGACACTCCTGAAGGAATGGTTGAATCTGCCCTTGAATTCATTAGAATATGTGAAAAACATGATTTTGACCAATTAGTCATTTCCATGAAAGCCAGCAATACGCTAGTAATGGTTCAGGCTTATCGCTTGCTGATGGCAAAAATGCTCGAACGAGGAACAATTTATCCGCTTCATTTGGGCGTAACTGAAGCAGGTGACGGAGAAGATGGTCGGATCAAGTCTGCGGTAGGCATTGGTGCACTTTTGGAGGATGGCCTTGGAGATACCATTAGAGTATCACTCACGGAGGCCCCAGAAGCAGAAATTCCAGTAGCTCAGAAATTAGTTGCAAAATACGACGCTTATCAACCTTTAAACTTTGCGCTACCAACAACAACACTTCTATACAACCCTTTTAGTTACAGTAAAAGAAGCAGTACAAGCATTCATAACATAGGTGGGAAAAATGTTCCAGTTGTTTTAGCCGATCTCTCCCATCTTTCTGACATCAAACCAGCGCATTTCTTTGGCTTTGGTTATCAATATAGCATTCCACTCGACAAATGGAACATCCAAGACCAAGCCGCCGATTACGTATACATAGGCAATAATTCCTTAGCATTTGAAGTTCCGGGCACCCTCGGTATCATTGTCAATTATGACCTTTGGAAAGCTAAATACCAGAATAAAGCAGGCTACTATCCGCTGGTCTTGACCAATCAATTACAAGAAATCGATGCTGCACAAGTTTGTTTTATTCCATTAGAAGCTGAAGAAGCGCTGCCAGCCAATTTTACTCAGTTTTCAAAGGCCATCGTTATCCTAAATGCGCGTCACGACAACAAAACCCAACTGTTCCGCCGATTTTTTCTGGAACTTCAAGAAAAGGGTTGCGCTAATCCAGTGATTTTATCTTACCAGTACGATACTGATGAGCTAGAATCATTCCAACTTTACTCCGGAGCAGATGCCGGAGCAATCCTTATAGATGGTTTTGGAGATGGTATTTGGCTGAATGCAAACCTCGGTGCACAATTCATCAATTCTACAGCTTTTGGTATCCTACAAGCTACCAGAACACGAATTTCTAAAACCGAATACATTTCCTGTCCTTCATGCGGCCGAACACTTTTTGATTTGCAAGAAACTACTGCTAAAATCAGACAACGCACCTCCCATCTGAAAGGTATTAAAATTGGGATTATGGGCTGTATCGTCAATGGCCCCGGTGAGATGGCCGACGCTGACTACGGTTACGTTGGAACAGGTCCAGGGAAAATCAATCTTTATAAAGAAAAAGAGATTGTGCGCCGCAATATCAATGAAGCAGAAGCAGTGGAAGCCCTTGTGGAGCTCATTCAAGAATATGGTGATTGGCAAGAACCGCGCGCTTAAAAAGCGGGATCACATTGAAGCTCCATCCAAGTATTGTGTTCAGGATGATAAAATCCTAACTGAGCGGCATGCAAATAAAGTCGATCCGCTTTTTTACCATACAAATCATCTCCTTTTATTGGGCAATTCAGCCCTTGGTGATGAGCGGCATGCACCCTTAATTGATGTGTTCGGCCCGTTTTTGGATGTAATAAAATTCTCGTTTGACCATTATCTGAAGAAAGCACACGATAAGTGGTGTGTGCGAAACTTCCGTGTTCAAAACACACCAACTGCCTTGGGCGATCATCTAGATCAACCCTCAGTGGCAGCTTAATTTCCCCCTCCTTTTGGCCGAGGCTTCCTTCCAAAATGGCAATGTAAGCTTTTTGAACTTTTCTCAATACAAACTGTCTTTGTAGCCGTTGATGCATCAATTTTGTTTTGGCGGCCAACATAATACCAGATGTCGACATATCTAATCGGTGCACCAACAGTGGGCCATCTGCGTTTGGGTAACGTTTTTTAAGATCCTCTAAACAATTAGGTTGTGGGTTCTTGCCTGGTACCGACAAATATTCCGGACTTTTATTGATCGCTACTATCCAATCGTCCTCATAAATGACCTCTAATTCCTTTGCAGGGTGAATCGCGGTAATTGGATTTGGATCAACGTCAAGTCCGTGGAGCATATGACCTAATATAGGTTCGCATTTACTTTTACAGGATGGATAATAGTGCCCATGAATGCGCACCTCAGAATCTGGTGACATTCCCCACCAAAATTCTGCCATGCAAATGGGCTTTAATTGATGTAAATAAGCATATTGCAATAATTTCGGAGCAGCACATTCACCGGCACCTGCCGGAGGCGAACCCGCAAAAAGTTCGAGTACATTTTTTGCTTCTCCCTTGGCATTTAAAAAAGTGTAGCGCTCAAAAATACGTCGTTGTAAATCTGCAGAGTGTGCAGCGCGTTGGAGCCGTAGTTCATCTATTTCTTGCTTCGCCTTTTGAATTTTGAGTTTAAGGTTATCCATGTCGAAGCTCGCCGTTTTCTTGTATTCCTTGAGCAATCTGCTTTCGTGCATGCTTTGTTTGGCCAGTTCTTCAGAAAGTTCCAAAAATCCTTGTTCATCGCCAACAAACTTGGCGCGCAGCTCGGCCCGAAGGGCTTTAGCGCGCTTGTTATTTTGCAATACTTCAGCAATTTTATCTGCCCAATATTTTTCTAAGTTTTGAAGAGATTGGTTCAGAGCGCTCAGTTCAGCAGCCGTTTCTAATTTTTCAATAGCAATAGTTAGCTCATTGATTTCAATTTCTTCGCGCCGAAAAAAACCCTGTGCCTCGAGCAAGTCAAATACGGGTGGCACAAAGCCCAAATGATCATTTGAATTGCCTAGTTTTCCGGAAAACGCGGACAAATATCCTAATAACCCATTGCTGTTTTGAACAACCAATACGCCAAACATTTTTCCGATAGCGCCGCGTCTTTCTGTCCGATCAAGCCCGAAATCGTGACCGTAATCAGTGGTCAATAATTGTGCTTGAAGGCACTGAGCAGCATGAGCAGCTAATGGATGAAGATCGTAGTAGAATGGAAAGGTAAAGCGCAGCGGAAGTGCTTGGTTTTGAAATTCGTCTGCAAGGGGAGTAAACATAAACAAAGGTCAAAAAAAAACGCCCTCGTTGGAGGGCGTTTCTCTATTTCTTTTAAAAGAAATTATTTGATCACAACATTTTTAGTTGTTGTAAGACCTTCTACAGTAATAGTAACGATGTAGCTTCCTTTAGCAACATTTTCAGTTGAGAAAGAAACAACTTGTGTACCATTAAGGTTAGTCATGTTTTTAGAAGCAATAACGCGACCTTGAAGATCCATTAATGCAACTGCGTAATCATTGTTTGTAGCTTCAAAAGAAACGTTTACTTCAGAAGAAGCAGGGTTAGGATAAACGTTCATAGCAATAGTTGCCATTTCGTCCATTCCTAAAGCACCTGTTTTGAAAGCACGTGTGTCAACTGATGCAAATTCGCCACCTGAAGCGATTGTTGTACCGTTCGCATCTACTAATGAGAATGCACCGTTACCATAAGAACAGCAGATTCCATCACCGTATGCATCAGTAATTTCAAACGTATAACATTGGCTAGGGTTCAAAGTTACAAGTACTGGAGCTTGAACTGTTTGACCAGCTTGACCTGTTGTCATGTCAGCCCAGTTACCACCACCTTGTGCTACAGTAGCACCAGCGCTGTTTTTGATTGTCCAGGCAGTTTCTGAAGCATAGTAGTCAGTAGTAATGTTAACAGTAACATATTGTGAAACCGCGTTAGCAGCTGCTGCTACTGTTGCGTTAACACCATTGTTTGCAGCTGAAGCATCACCAGCAGTTGTAACTGTTACAGTCAATGCACCACCAGTAAAGTTAGCGATTGGCGTACAAGTTACGTTGGCAACACCGTAAGTAGCTAAGCTACCGCTGTAAGTACCTGTAGAAACTGTAGTACCACCTTGGGTGATTGTTACAGTTGCAGCAGTTAATGCAGATGTACCGTTGTTTTGGATTTGTACAGATGGTGTGTAAGCACCTTCACAGTGTACCAAAGCACCAGTGTATCCTAAAGCAGCAACATCAGCAGGAGCAGATGCTGGTGGAGGACATGCACTTACAGTTGCATACAATTCAGTACCGTTTAACTGACCAACTTCTTCGATGATACGGTTAGGACAAATACGGTAAATAGTTGGGAAATAAGCGATGTTGTAATCGTTGTTGATTTGGTTAGCTGAAGCTGAAGCCGGGTTAGCCATTGGGAATTGTACTTGGTTACCAGCAGCTGGTTCAATCCAGTTTCCGATAGCACCAGCACCATCTAACATAGTTGCATCAGCAGTTGTTCCGTCACCTTCAATCCAGATAACCATCACGTCATCTGTAGTAGAAGCTGTTACGCCTGGAGCACCAGCAGGGCCATGTGCAGCGTAAACTTCTTCTAATGCACCTGAAAGGTGGTAGTTCCAACATGGACCACACCAAGTAGCAGAAACATCTAAGAATACAGTGTATCCTTGATCAAGATAGTCATACAAAGTGTATGAGCCATTGCTAGTAGTACCAGCAGTAGACAACCAAGACTGGTATGCAGTCACGGTAAAGTTTGGAGCAACGCTTCCTGGGGCTAGCTGCGCATTTGCACTAACACCTGCAAGTAACATCGCAGCTGAGAATAATAGTTTTTTCATGCGTTAAAATTTAAGTTTGTGTAAATATAAAGAAAATCCGCTCAAGGAAAAAAGCGAAAGGAGGAAAACTAGGCTGTTCAACTATTTTTTCTTGAGTTGCTCCTTGATAAATAACTCAATAGCCCCAACCATTGAAGGTGCTTTAGGGTGAGGGGCATGCACATCGAGGCGCAAATTATTTTTCAATACAGCATTTGCTGTAGTTGGGCCGAATGCCGCGATAGCAGTTGTATTTTGCTTGAAATCTGGGAAATTTTTAAACAAGGATTCTATTCCTCCAGGGCTGAAGAAAACCAACATGTCGTAATAAACATCTTCAAGGTCAGAGAGGTCAGCGGCTACGGTTTTGTAGAGAATGGCCTTAGAGAAAGGGATGTTGTACTTTTCTAAAGTAAGCGGAATGTTATCTCTGAGTATGTCTGTACAAGGCAACAAGAATTTTTCGCCTTTTTGTTTTTTCATGAGTTCGGCAAGTTCTTCAATAGTTTGCTTGCCAAAAAAGATTTTACGCTTGCGATAGGTAACGTATTTCTGAAGGTAAAGCGCTACGGCTTCGGTAATACAAAAGTATTTCATGGTATCCGGAACCTCAAAGCGAATAGCTTCAGACATTCTGAAAAAGTGATCTACAGCAACTTTTGACGTAAGAATAACTGCTGTGTGCTCACTGATATCGATTTTCTGGGCTCTGAATTCCTTCGCGTCAACTCCTTCAACTTTGATAAAAGGACGGAAATCAATTTTGAGTTTATATTTGTCAGCTAAATCAAAATACGGTGATTTGTCACCCTCGGGTTTTGGCTGAGAAACAAGAATGGTTTTAATGGCCAATTTGTAAGATTTAATTATGTTTTAGCTTATAAACCAGCGCCATACTATGAGCATAGGCAGGATTTCCAAGGCGCAAAGGTACAAAATTAAATAATACCATTCCAAATTTGCTTGTTGAGCGATGCGCCAAGATTTGAAAATGCGCCAAAAATAAACCAACAATGAACAAAAGATAAACACATTGTTAATCAGGTTATTGGACTGCCCATTGATGGTCCAAAGAAAAGCTAATGCTAAAAAAAGTAAGCCGGTAAAAGACCAAACTTGTCTGTTTACCTCCGCAAATGCAGCCGACCACTTCCATTGACCAATTACAAAAAGAACGAAGCGATAAATAAGACTTTGAAACAAAACCCATGAAGCCACTACAATTAGACTAATTACAAGCGCTTCTAATCTATTGTAATACTCAGCTACAAACAGGTAAACGCAAAGGTTTAAGGAGAGATAAAAATTAACAAAGAAAAGCGCCTGTGTTTGAGGGCGCATCTTTTCGTCATCGAAACCAAAACTTTCTAAACGACTGGTTTTCCAGAACCTGCGCCACGATAAATTTACGGCGTTAGGGGTACTCAGTCTGGCATAAGCGATAAATGCCAATGACAGTAAAGAAATAAATAGCAGGTAACTATTTAATTGAGAACCTCTTTCTATTAATTCAAATGATTGCATGCACAGTTTTCAGAACACAAAAATAATTCAAATTCTGATGCTACAGCTGCACAGATTATTGCTTACTTTTGTGCCAAACATCAATCATGAAAACTGATCAATACCAACACCCTGATTACTTTAACATGGACGACCTGCTCTCTGATGAGCACAAACTAGTCCGTGACGCGGCCAGAGCTTGGGTCAAAAAAGAAGTTTCACCCATTATCGACGAGCACTACGAAAAGGCAACTTTTCCGATGCACATTTTAAGTGGTCTCGGAGAAATCGGTGCTTTTGGGCCTTATATTCCAGAAGAATATGGCGGACCTGGTCTTGACCAAATTTCTTACGGTCTTATCATGCAAGAACTCGAACGCTGTGACTCAGGTTTGCGCTCAACTGCATCTGTACAGTCTTCGCTTGTGATGTACCCTATCTGGAAATATGGTTCAGAAGAACAAAAACAAAAATACTTGCCAAAATTAGCCACAGGCGAAATGATTGGCTGCTTTGGACTTACCGAACCAGATTTTGGCTCCAACCCGGGCGGCATGATTACCAATTTCAAAGACGCAGGTGACCACGTCATTTTGAACGGTGCAAAAATGTGGATTTCAAATGCACCATTCGCACAAATTGCGGTTGTTTGGGCCAAAGACGAAAGCGGACGCATTCACGGGTTAGTTGTAGAGCGCGGCATGGAAGGTTTTTCAACACCAGAAATGCATGGCAAACTCTCACTGCGTGCATCGGCAACAGGCGAGCTCATTTTTGACAACGTAAAAGTGCCAAAATCAAATATTTTACCGGGTCGTTCGGGTCTTGGTGCTCCATTGAGTTGCCTTGATTCTGCGCGCTTTGGTATTGCTTGGGGTGCACTTGGCGCTGCCATGGATTGCTATGACCAAGCGTTGCGTTATTCCAAAGAACGCACTCAATTTAACGTGCCAATCGGTAGTTTCCAATTGATCCAAAAGAAACTCGCTGAAATGATTACTGAAATCACTAAAGCGCAGTTACTCACGTTCAGACTTGGTCAATTGCGCAATGAAGGCCGCGCTACTTCGGCTCAAATTTCGATGGCAAAAAGAAATAACGTAGAAATCGCATTAAACATCGCTCGCGAAGCCAGACAAATACATGGCGGAATGGGAATAACCAGTGAATACTCTATGATGCGCCATATGGCGAACCTAGAATCCGTTGTTACCTATGAAGGCACACACGATATTCACTTGTTAATTACCGGAATGGATGTAACAGGAATCCCTGCATTTACAAGAGAAATGCCGAATCTCTAATTCTTAGAGTTCATCACCTTCAGAAAGCGCATCTCCTCTAATAAGGCGGATGCGCTTTCTTGCTTCTGCACCATACAAACTACTTTTGTACTCGAGCAAAAGTTTCTTGTACGCTTCGACTGCTGCATCTTTGTCTAATAAGCGCAATTCTAATATTTCAGCTGTTCGAAATAATGCATCATCTGCTAAAATATCTTTACCATGAAGTTTGAGCAGGTCAGCATAATAGCCTAAGGCCTTTTGCCAATCCCCACGCTGCTCCAATGCCTGCGCTTTTCTATACAAGATGTCATCCGCCAAAGAATGATACGGGAATTGTGTTTGTATACTGTCAAAGAGTACGAATGCCGAATCATAATGATGTTGGGCAATCATGCGATCAGCAGTAGCAAACCAAAGCATCACTTGATAGTTGCTATCTAAACCATAGTTATCTGTAATAAAAACTGCCAATTGAATCGCATCGTTTGAAATGAGCTTTGAAGTAGATTCCTTTAATACATTGAGTTGGGCCTGAGCAAACTCAAATTCACCATCGTAATAAAAGATCTTTGCATTTTTAAACTTTGCCTCACTGCCAATTGTTTCAAATTTAAAATCGTTGTCTATCTGCATGTAAAGCAATGATGCCTCCCAAATATCTCCGTCAAGTACATAGATGTCAGCTAATAACATTTTTGCTTGGGCTCGTTGCATGTCAGTTAAGCCCGGTAATTTACTCAGTACTTGTAATTCTTCTATCGCTTTTTTAGACTGTCCAGCATAAAATGCACGAATTTCTGCCAGCTGCAGGGAGAGTTGAAAGCTCACCTTTCCTTTTCCTATGCGCTGTAAGGCAGCTTCAAAATCTAAAATGCTTTGAGTGATTTCTTCAGCAGTAAAGGTCCTAAATTGCGTGATTTGCTGAAAACGGGAATTGAGCAAGGCAAGTTGAGCTTCATAAAAGTTAGGCCTCTCAGGACCAAGGTCAAGCACATACTGATAACAGCGCTTTGCTTGGTCAAAAATTGCATTCTCCACACAAATGTGTCCCATTTCTAATACCTCTCGGCCGTCTCCTTTGGAACGTTTGTCCAGCGCGATAACCTGAGTTACCGCTCCATTGAAGTCTCGATTTTGGACAAATAACCAAATGAGCATTTGACTATAAACCATTGGGGCATTAGCTTGCTGAACCTGCTGCAATAATACTTCTTTAGCCAAGAGAAAATCCGGCCCATTCGCGTTGGAAAGATCCATGCGTGATCCAACCGCCTGCTCAATGGCATCGATAATGCCTGGTTGTTGACCTAAATAATCTAAATAGGCCAGTAGCATTTGTCGCTTATCGCCCATTAAGGCATACAAGTCGGCAAACTGAAAGTTGAAGGGATAAAATGGCGCTAATTTCTTTCCTTGGTCTAAAGTTCTTTTGGCGTAATCTAACTTGCCCTTTGAAGCAAACGCCTGATAAACTGCGATGATTTGCCCAGGATTTGGCCCTAACTCATTTAAAATTTCTTCGTAGATTTTTTTGGCTTTAGCTGCTTCATTGAGTTCTTCGTAAAAACTGCCAGCAAGCAAACGCACTTCGTAATCTTGTGTGTTTAAATTGATTTGCTTTTTGAGGACTTTTTCAGCTGTTTTATCATCTTTTTGCGCGCGCAAACAGGCAAAGTATGGTGTAAAAATCGCCTTGCTTTGATCAGTCTCGTAGAGCTTTTGGTAGTAGATGAGTGCCTTGTCAAATTCTGAATTATTGTAATAATATTGAGCCAATTGTAAGTCAGAGTTGTTTTGTGCAAACAACTGTAGCCCAAACGTTATACAGCATATGACGAGCAAATATTTCATCGGCGTCGCGCTGCTTTTTCAACCAATTGATTAGCCAATGCATTAACAGGTGGATATAAGCGCTTGTAATCTTTGAAGAATTGCGTTTTTGCCCTTTCGAAATCGGTCGTCAGTGCAGCTAATTGTTCAACCTTATTTTGTTCAAATTGAATGAACTCATTGTAGCGTTGACGCTCGCCGCGTCCTTGTTCGATATCCTGACTTAATAATTTGAGAACTGCTTTTTCTTCTCTTATACCCGTTTTAATTTTTTGGTATTGCTTCATCAAAGGTTTAATCGATCTGCGCATCACTTTAAAAGCATCTAGTTGCCTAGCCAATTCTAAATTGATTGTATCCAAATACAAATTCTGCTTGATTTTAAGCTCCGTTTGCATGGTGTTTACTTTGAAAGTCGAGATATCTTGTATGCGCTTATCCTCCAATTTTTTAGTAAGCTGGTCAAGTTTTTTTTGCGCTTGTTGCACGCGTTTGATTTGCTGTTCTTTCTCAAAATCTGAACAGGACACTAAAAGACCTAGAACTGCAAACACAAAAAGTAATTTTTTCATCCTAATTGAATTAAATATAGATGTAAGCCCGCTGTGATTAAAGTCGCCAAAACAAATCCGGAGTAAACTTCAATTTGACGGTGTTTTTTTAAATATAATCTTGCTGACATCGTCAGGCCTGCCGCAATTATCGAACCAATTAACCACCATTTTGTAAAGTCGGTTTGTGACGTGGTATAAACCGCTAAAAAACCTACTAATATGCCAGCTCCTGCGGCATGTAATGAAATCTTGATCCATCGATTGATCAATAAAAATAGGCTTGTAATGGCAACACCCGACAACGGTAGGGCGTAGTAGTATCTGGGAAGATAAGCATCGCCAGCTTTGTAAGCCAATAGAAAAAACAATACCAAGGAATAAATCAACATAATGATCAGGGGCAAGCCTCTTTCTCCTTGTTTCTCGATATCAATTGTACTGATGACCTTAAAACGATGAAGTAAAATAAACGATATGCCCGGGGCTACTACACTGAACATGAAGAAGATTGTAAAAAGCGCCCATTTGGTTGGAAGAGGAGCGAAATATAAGGAACTCATGCTGTAATGCGTACTGATAGCAGGTGCAAATAAACTGATCAAGATGCCATAAGTGGGCATGAATAGGGGTAAAAAAACCCAAGAAAATAAATGTGATAGTATCCTCATAGTTCTTTGCGCATTCTTGCTACAGGAATTTGTAATTGTTCGCGGTATTTCGCTACTGTCCTTCTGGCAATGTTGTAGCCTTTTTCTTTTAATAAATCCATCAATTTTTCATCAGTTAGAGGATTGTGCTTGTCCTCAGCTTCTATAGCATCCGATAAAATTTTCTTGACTTCTCTTGTTGAAACCTCTTCTCCTGAGTCCGTAGACAAGGACTCTGAAAAGAAATACTTTAGCGAGAAAATACCGTAATTTGTTTGAACATATTTCGAATTGGCTACCCTAGAAACTGTTGAAATATCTAGCTCGACCATATCTGCGATGTCTTTCAAAATCATTGGTCTGAGTTTGGTTTCATCGCCACTTAAAAAATAGGCTTCTTGGTATTCAAGAATAGCGCCCATGGTAAGCAAAAGCGTTTGTTGACGTTGTTTAATAGCATCAATGAACCATTTTGCGCCGTCTAATTTTTGTTTGACAAATTGGAAAGCCTCTTTATCCGATTTGGAGTTTTTCGCACCCTCGGCATAACTGCGCAACATGTTCTCATAATCTCTATTCACTTTCAGATCTGGTGCATTGCGGCTATTTAAGCTGAGCTCAAGACGCCCTTCGTGTTCAAATAATGTAAAGTCAGGGACGATCTGCTGGTAACTCTTGGCGGCTTCGCGCATTGAGCCGCCTGGCTTTGGATTACAGCGCAAAATTTCGTCGATGGCCTCTTTCAAGTCATGGTCCTCGATTTCTAATTTTTTTGCAATCCTTTCGTAATGTTTTTTGGTAAACTCTTCAAAGTATTTTTCAACTATCTTGAGCGCTGTAAATTTGACAATATCTCCGTCTTGCTTGCGCTGTAACTGAAGCAATAAACACTCTTGAAGGTTTCTTGCTCCGACGCCTGCAGGTTCTAGTTCTTGCACCAAAGCAAGCACTGCTTCCACTTCTTTTTCAGTGGCGTCAATACTCATAGAAAATGCCAAATCATCTACAATGGCGTCGATTGCCCGGTTTAAATAACCCGATTCATCTAGATTCCCTACAATTAAATTGGCAATGACAAATTGTTTCTCATCGAGATACAGCAAATGTAATTGTTCAATCAATCGTTCTTGAAAACTTTGTTCTCCGGACAAAGGAATCACGCGTTCTTCTTCGTCACGAGACTGATTATTTGCTTGCGTTTTGTAATCAGCGATGTCGTCGTCTAAGTAATCTGATAAATCAAAATCATCATTTTCATCTTGATCATCGTAGTCGTCTTCTTGATTGTCGTAGTCGTCTTCCTCAAGTTCTTGGCCCTCTTCTAAGGCAGGATTTTCTTCTAGCTCCTGCTTGATGCGTTGGTCAAGTTCCATGGTCGGGACCTGCAACAACTTCATCAACTGAATCTGTTGAGGAGACAGCCTTTGTTCGAGTTTTTGTATGAGTTGTTGACGCAATGCCATTACTGGATTTTCTGCTTGATTACTTGATAGATTTCTAAAGTAGTCATGTCATAAACATAAATCAAGACGTGCATGTTTTCTGCATTGTAATTGCCGTCAAGTTGATTAGGCACCACAAAGCTATAGTTCACGTAATATTTTCCGTTGTTCAAGTCTGCAGCCGTGAGCTGACGCCCAAACGGCATATTATTGAGGTTTTTGCGATGTATATCGCGGTGTACATAATTGTGATTGTGCGTGTTGTCCGACATTTTTTGATCTCCAACGAGTGAATCTTCCAAAACATAGGCAACAATACCTAACTCGTTGGTCAGTGTAGGATCAATTTTATCTATTTCAACGTGTAAAAAGGCGCCCTTTGTAGATGGATAATAATTCAATGCTGACTGGAGATTGACCTTCAAATTGTTCTCGGTCAAAAGTGTGCTCGTCATTGAAGACCATTGGCCCGGGCTTTGAAAAATTACACCTCCATTAGAAACCCGACTAACTGGCCCTCGTGGATTTCCGATAAAGCCACCGTCATTTAAGCCAAACCACGTTCCAATGGCGAGCCCATCCGGATTTGTAAAATCAAGTGTGTATGCTGCATCCACCGTTTGAAAATCACCAATGCCATCAACCCCCGCATGAATTGATGCTACAAACACTCGGTTTGGATTGGCCTCATGCAATTGATGCGCCAAGTCTGCTGCGGCTGGGCAAAATATACACTTATGACCTGTAAAATCCTCAATTAAGATATTGCGGTCTGCGTTGGTGTTTAGAGTAAAAGTTGGCCATTCATTTGCCACATATTCAGACCAATTTCCAGGATAGAGCGTTGTATCTAACTCTAGATTAACCGTTGGCGGATACGGATTCGAAATGCGATCGCAGGAAGGCAAGAAAAACATGCCAAAAGACACCGTGAAGGCAAGGAATAAAGCGCTGATTTTCATATTAAAAACTATGCGTTAAGTTGATCATTAAACCATTGTTGGCAGGAACCGGTCGGCAAACTCCTCCGACACAAAATAAACCGGCACGCTGGCGTCCATAAGAAACGGTTATGCGCGTTGCATCTTTGATGTAACCACATGTAATGATTGGATAATTGACTCGTTTTGTTTCATCAATGTTTCCATAATTGTATTGGTTCATCACCGAGAAAAACCATCCTGGGGAAATAGAATATTCCACCAAAGCTGTTGCCCAATTACCTTTGTCATTGAGCCCCTCGTCGTTCTTAGCAACCCACATACCTTGAAGTTCCCAGCGTAAAGCATGGTGCGTATTGATCTTGTATGTGCCTTCCAAAACAGCAATTCTTGCATGAATGATTCCTTTGGCATCACTGACTTTTACAACATCATTATTGATTTTGATGTCGTAATAGCTGAAAATCCCGCTCCACTTTTTATTGAACTTTTTAGTGACATTGAAGTTGATGTCTTGCCAGTACAAACTATCACTCAAATCAAACGGTCGGGTATGATAAACTACGCGAGAAGAATCGTTCAGATCTATCCCACTAAGCGTTTGCTGAGGTCTGTAGGTTGTTGAATAATTTAAACCAATTGTTGTTCCGTACTTTCCACCTAATTGTGATCCTTTCTTAAAGGTATATAACACATCGGCCTGATAAGCGACCTCTCCCATTGGTTGTGTGGCGTAAGGATAAAGTGTCGCAACCAAATTGTACGTATGTGTCTTGTTCAAGGACGGTAAGAAATTGATCAATAAATCTTGTAAATCTTTGGTCCGATCAGAGCGGAAACTCATGTTATCCACTGATTTACCAGATATCAAAATACCAAGACCTTTTTGGGTATATCGCAAGTTAAAAATTGCCGCGTGCCCGTTGTTATAGATATATTGATTGTCTGAAGATGGATCTTGTTCTTTTTGAATGTACTCCGCATCTGCGTAGAAATTTTTGTAGCTCAATTTGATGCGACCTCCATAGGCTCCTACATTTTGAGGTAGTATCCAATCAGGATTGTCATCTTCTTGAAATTTACTCACAAACGAAGCGCCTAACACCACGTCTAAAGGAGAATTTTTCATGGATTGAATCCCCTCATTGAGGTGAAATTCGCCGTCTACTCCTCTGACTAAACCTGCGCCATGTACGATTTGCCCCTGCTGAAAAGATAAGCGCTGAGTGCCATAAACTCCTTTAATAATCCAGCCCTTTCCAGGTCGAACAATGACTCGAACGCCATCTAAAAGATTGTCATAACCCAAGTTGCGATCTTCATAGGTGCGCAGGGCCAAACCAGAGCCAAATTGCTCATAGAAAGTTCCTAATGTAACATCAACAAAATCATTTTGATAACCCACATAACGCATACCGATACCTGTGCCATCAAAGCGATTAGGATATCCTTGAATTCTCGGTAGATAAGATTCGAGACGCATACCTGCCTTGAAATTGCCCTGTGTGTAGAACACATTCATATAGGAATTCAACAATCCCTTTTGAATAGGTTGTTTTGCATTAATGACGGTGTCTTCATTGAGATACTGGAAGGTCGTTTCCATGTTTCCCGTGATATTGCCTTGGGCCTGTGCAATACTGCAAAAACAAGTGAACCCAAAGAGTGTAAGAAAGTACTTCATGTGCTTATTTTCCGCTCAGTTTGAGCAATTCTTGGTACAATTTTTCTTCATCACCCGGCGCGTAATTGTTGTGAGAATAAACAATGTTACCGTCTTTATCTACTAGAAAAGTGTGTGGCACATTATTGACGCCCATGGCTCTTTTGAAGTCCCAATTTGGATCCATCAATACCACATAATCCCAAGCTTTTCCGTTCACATAAACAGGGACTTGACTTTTCGTTTTTTCATCATCGATGGCAACAGCAACAAGTGTTACACCTGTTTCTTCAACCCAATCAGCATAAAGTTCGTGTACGGTGTTGAGTTCTTTTTTGCAAGGCGCACACCAAGTTGCCCAAAAACTAATAATAACAGGGCCGTTTGCCGTTAATTCGGCAGTGTTGACTGCCTTGCCTTTCATATCTACCAACTTCACCGCTGGAACTTTTTTCGCTGTTGTTGCTTCAATATGCGCATCCTGAGCAGTAGCTTGTGTGGTTAAAAAGGCTGCAATAAGAGAAAATAGAATGTTTTTCATGTTTGAATTTTTGAGTTCTAGACAAATACCTTGCCGCTTTCAAAAGTATAAAAAAAGCAGCGATGGAAAAAATGGCTTAAATTTTGTATACTGCGATGAAAACCTTATTTTTGAACAAATACGAATTTTACATGAAGGCTTTATTTCTCTCCCTTTTCTTATCTGTAAGTCTTTTCGCATTGTCCCAAGATGGTATTGTCATACATCTTGATGGTCAAACAGCCGATATTTCAGGTCAAACACATACTGTTGCAATTACGAGTGGTGCTTCTTTTGACATCCCATTTGACGTCGAGAACAACACTGGCGCAGCCAAACAATGGAGAATTACCCGCTATAAAGTCGCTACTCCTGCCGGTTGGTCCGATGCTTTATGCTGGGGACACTCCACAGACCCATTTGGTGGAACTTGTTATTCATCTACACAAATGAATTCAAACCCATGGACTACACCAGGTTCACAGACTGTATTATTCACAATCAATGATGGAGAATACGGAAAAATGAAAGTATCTGTTGACCCAGAGGATAACACTTATGGTCAAGCACACTACAGATATTATATTTCCACGAACGGGCTCACTATGCTTGATTCAGTTGACCTCATCGTTGACTACACTGCGAGTGTAAAACCAGTCGTTAAAGAAGAGTTAAGTATCAGTGTTGCACCAAACCCTTCTACAGAATACGTTAATATTCAATTTACCGGAGCAGAGCAGCTGCAACTTAAAATGATGGATGCTTTAGGCAATGTCATTTCTCGAGAAGTTCTCAACGGAAATCGCAAGCTAAATGTAAGTGACCTCAACAGTGGCGTTTATTTTTTGGTTTTTGAAGCCCCTGGTTCCAAATCCATTACACGCAAACTAGTTGTCAGACACTAATGTCCAAACGCAAACCCAAACACACCCCCAACGAAGCACCCCGAAAGAAAGCTGGTATCACCAGTCTTGTCATGCGCGTTTTTGAGCAAAACCCCGGAGTTGAGCTCACACACAAACAAATTGCAACGCTACTAGATGCCCGAGATCCTCGGTCTAGACAAGTTGTTTTTGATTCCCTATCTGTATTGGCTTCAAAAAAAGCCATCCAACGGATCAATCACCACACCTTCAAATTAGGTGAGGCAAACCATCCACTAGAAGGAACCATATCTGTTACTCAAAAAGGTGCCGGTTTTGTTACGGTCGAAGGGCACGAAAAAGACATCTATATTTCTCCGAGCAATATTGGCCAAGCCCTCAACGGCGACAGAGTAAAAGTCCGGGTTTTTAAAAAAGGTCCGAGCCGCGACGAAGGTGCCATTACTCAAGTTACTGAAAGAGAGCGCGTTCAATTTGTTGGAACCATCCAGATACGTCAAAATGACGCCCTCATGGTGCCAGATAATGCCCGTTCAGGAATTGAAATTAAAATTCCTACAGAAAAATTGAATGGTGCTCAGCACGGAGAAAAAGCACTTGTCAAAATTACAGTGTGGCCACAATCAGCCAATAAGCCCTATGGCGAAGTACTCGTCCGACTCGGTAAGTCGGGTAACAACGAAACCGAAATGCTTTCGATTCTTTATAATCAAGGCATTAATCCTGTTTTCCCGGAGGCCGTGATGCACGAAGCAGAACAAGTTGGGCTTGAGCTCGATCCACAAGAAGTAGCCCAACGCCGCGACTTTCGTCCAATTCTAACTTTTACCATTGACCCTTTCGACGCCAAAGATTTTGACGACGCCATCTCCTTTGAAACACTTGAAAATGGGCATATTGAAGTAGGTGTTCATATCGCTGACGTAAGCCATTACGTTCGACCTGGCTCAGCAATGGATCAAGAAGCCCTGTTGCGCTCTAACTCCGTATATTTAGTTGACAGAGTCGTTCCCATGCTGCCAGAACAGCTCAGTAACTTAGCTTGTTCTTTGCGCCCTCATGAAGATAAATTTGCGTTTTCTGCAGTTTTTGAAATTGATGATAAAGGCAAAATCCATCAAGAATGGTTTGGAAAGACCGTAATTCATTCAGACCGCCGCTTTACCTATGAGGAAGCACAAGACATTCTTGAAGGTAAGGACGGGGATCACGCTGCCGTACTCAGAAAACTAGATGCACTTGCCAAACATTACCGAAATCAAAGACTCAAGAATGGCGCGCTAAGTATTGAATCCGAAGAACAACGATTCAAACTCGACGAAAACGGAAACCCTACAGGAGTTGTGATTAAAACGTCCAAAGACGCACACAAACTCATTGAAGAATTCATGTTGCTGGCCAATAGAAAAGTGGCTGAAAGGCTCTCCCCTAGAAAAAAAGGCGAAGAGAATTTCCCAATGATTTACCGTGTACACGACACACCAGATCCATCTAAGATGCAACTTTTCGCAGTTTTCATCGAGAAATTTGGACATAAAGTTGACATACACGATCCGCTCAATATTGCTAAAAATCTCAATGAATTGTTCGAAGAAATCCGCGGTGAAAACGAATTTTCATTGGTGCAATCAATGGCCATTCGTTCCATGGCAAAAGCCAGTTACGATACTGTAAATATTGGTCATTACGGACTGGCATTTAAACATTACACGCATTTCACCTCGCCTATTCGCCGTTATGCTGACTTAGTAGTGCATCGCATTTTACAAGAAGACCTCACCACTAAAAAGCACAAATATGGCGCTGAACTTGGTGCCATTTGTCAAAGAATTTCCAAAAATGAGCGAAAAGCTGCGGAAGCAGAGCGCGAATCAACAAAGTACTTCCAATCTGTATTTGCCCACGATTTTGTTGGCGAAGTATTTGAAGGAACCATTTCGGGTATTGCTGAACACGGCATGTTTGTTCGGATGGATGATATCTATTGTGAAGGAATGGTGCCCATGATGGAAATTCCTGGCGACCGCTTTTATTTTGACCAAGAAAAATTCCAAATTATTGGCGCCAAAACAAAGCGAACCTTTCAGTTTGGAGACCGCGTGAAAGTAAAAATTGATCAGGTAAGCACTCGTAAAAGACAGATCGACCTTGATCTAGTGCCTTAATAAAGAAAGTTATTGTAAGGATACCTTACTTTAAAAATTTCCTTGACTTCGTGGTATAGTACATCGCGTAACTCTTCCACATTCTGTTTATCGGTAGCAGAAATAAATACACATTTTGTTTTACCCATTTTAGACATCCAAGACTTTTTCAAAGATTCAAGGGTGCGAATGTCTTCTTCGGGTTCATTGAGTTCGGCTTGTGGAGGTTGGTAGGCATCTATTTTGTTAAACACAATAATAGTTGGCTTCTCGGTGTTGTCAATTTCATTGAGGGTTTCATTGACAACCTCATAATGTTCTTCAAAATTAGGATGCGCGATATCTAATACATGGACTAATAAATCGGCTTCGCGGACCTCATCAAGCGTTGACTTAAAGGACTCCATTAATTGTTGCGGTAACTTTCTGATAAAACCAACAGTATCAGTCAGTAACAAAGGCATGTTGTCAATAACGACCTTGCGGACCGTGGTGTCGAGCGTTGCGAAGAGTTTGTTTTCAGCAAAAACATCGGACTTAGACAACAAGTTCATGATGGTACTTTTTCCAACATTGGTATACCCTACCAGCGCCACGCGAACCAACTGGCCACGGTTGCTTCTTTGAACAGTCATTTGCTTGTCAATCTCGCGCAAGCGCTCTTTCATTAGCGCAATGCGCTGTTGAATGATTCGACGGTCTGTTTCAATTTGTGACTCTCCAGGCCCGCGCAAACCGATACCCCCTTTTTGTCTTTCGAGGTGGGTCCACATGCGGGTGAGGCGCGGCAGCATATATTGCAATTGCGCCAGTTCGACTTGAGTTTTAGCATGAAAAGTTCGGGCTCGACTCGCGAAAATGTCAAGGATTAAAATAGTTCTGTCTAATACTTTACATTCTAATTCCCTTTCAATATTGCGTAACTGAGAGGGGCTCAATTCATCATCAAAAATGATCAATTCGATATCCAGCGCTTTCATGTACTGCTTGATTTCTTCAAGCTTTCCGCTTCCTACATAAGTGCGCGGATTGGGATAAGGTAATTTTTGGAAGAATTTCTCAACTGTAATAGCGCCCGCAGTTTCAGCTAAAAACTCGAGTTCATCGAGGTGTTCTTGTGCAACCTCTTCAGTGACTTCTGAGGTAATTACACCAACGAGTACACAGCGTTCTTCTACGGCATCAACTGTTACGTGTCCTTCCATTATTTGCGCAATCCTTTAACGTGTTTAGCTACAAGATTAATGTTCTCCTGATTTTCAAGAAGCGCCTCCATAGGTGGCATCGCATTCTTGCCTTTTTTTATCATTTGAATAATTTCTTGATCTGTTAGCTGTGATTTACTTAAATCTTTTGCGCCGCTAGATCCGAGTTTGCCGTCTTCGCCATGGCACTGTGCACAATGCATGGAATACAGACTTGCTGCTTTTTCGGTTGGCGATTCTTGGGCTTGAATTGTTTCTTTGCTCGCGGTGTTTTGACAACCAAACACAATTAAAGACCCCGTAAAAAAAATAAGAATTCTTAGAACCATCCTGCTCCTAATGCTGTTCTGAAAGGCCACGGGATGAAAGCTAAAATAAGAATGAGTGCCAATACATACCACAGTTTTATGGCCTTAAATTTGGCGGCACTTTCTGTTGCTTTTTTCGACTTGCTATGACCTATTGTTACCAAAACAATGGCAATAAGCATGCCCATTAAATGTTCCATTCCATAGAATCGATACATGGCCACTTTCATCCAACCTGCTGTAAACTGAACTTTTGGAGAAGTAAAATAAAGTGCCAAACCAATCAATAATTGGGTATGCAAAGAAATCATGGCAAACATGTTGACCAAACGATGCTTCTTTTCGTAATTTTTTGCCGTGAAGGCATTGTAAATTGCCAATAACAAAAGTATCAAAGCAATCCAACGAAGTCCGGAATGCGTGCTTACTAAAATATTCATATTGTTGGGTTTATAGGTTTAATCGTTGAGTTTGAGAACAGCTAAAAATGCTTCTTGTGGTACTTCTACCTTGCCGACTTGGCGCATGCGTTTTTTACCTGCCTTTTGTTTTTCAAGTAACTTTCTTTTACGGGTAATGTCACCACCATAACACTTGGCTGTTACGTCTTTTCGTAAGGCCTTAATGGTTTCGCGAGCAATCACTTTAGCACCAATGGCAGCCTGGATTGGAATTTCAAACTGCTGACGCGGGATAAGTTCTCGGAGTTTGATACAGATTTTCTTGCCGAGGTCAAAAGCGTTGCTGCGGTGCACTAATGCTGAGAGTGCATCGACCTGCTCGCCATTGAGTAAAAGGTCCATTTTAACTAAATCTGATTCTTGGTATCCAATTGGATGGTAGTCAAATGAAGCATAACCTCGTGAAACTGACTTGAGGCGATCATAGAAATCGAAAACGATTTCGGCAAGTGGCATCTCAAAAGTAATTTCGACGCGATCTTGGGTGAGGTAAACTTGATTTTTGAGCTCGCCGCGCTTTTCAATACATAAAGTCATTACAGAACCTACATATTCTGTTTTAGTAATAACCTGCGCTTTGATATAGGGTTCTTCAATGCGGTCCATCCCAGAAGGATCAGGAAGTTCAGAAGGATTATTGACCACCAAAACTTCGTCTGGGTCTTTCTTCATGTAGGCTTTGTACGACACGTTAGGCACGGTTGTGATTACCGTCATGTTGAATTCGCGCTCGAGGCGTTCTTGGATAATCTCCATGTGAAGCATTCCCAAGAAACCACAGCGAAAGCCAAAACCAAGTGCCGCAGAAGACTCTGGTTCGAATACAAGAGAAGAATCATTGAGTTGTAGCTTTTCCATCGAATAGCGCAACTCTTCGTAGTCCTCGGTGTCAACTGGATAAATACCAGCAAAAACCATCGGTTTGACATCTTCAAATCCTTTGATTGCAGTTTCACAAGGGTTCTCAGAACCAGTGATGGTGTCTCCTACCTTGACTTCATTGGCAGCTTTAATTCCTGAAATGATGTAGCCAACATCACCAGCCCTCACTTCGTTTTTCGGAAGAAGGTCCATTTTAAGAATGC
>CAYPVA010000013.1:0-20977 GCA_964414045.1 uncultured Lishizhenia sp.
ATGCCGATTTTTAAAAGCCTCACAGAAATGTGAGGCTTTTTTTTTGCTTATTTTTTGGTGCGAGTATTTTATCGCAATTATTTTTATTGGTATGCTACCAAAAAAATACCCCTCAATGCATGAGAGGTATTTCAATCTAAATTTTATTGTCTAAATCTGTGGCACTACTGGCCTTTACCAATTGCAAAAATTACTGGTATTTTAGATAGGTCATAGGCTTTCTCTCGCCAATCTACAACTGCCATTGTACGAATTGATTGGGTGGGCAGCGTTAGATTCGAGGCGATACAAAGTTCAGTTAAATCTCCTAACTCATTCAATAAGTCTTCGAGTACATTCATATTTCTGAATGGTGTATCCATAAAGAGATGGGTTGTGCCATTTCTTTTAGTGTCCATTTCGAAGTCACGTAGTTTCTTGACGCGTTCTTTGCGTTCTTTTGGTAAATAACCGTGAAAAGTAAATTGTTGGCCGTTGAATCCGCTACCCATTAGGGCAAGTAGGATTGATGACGGCCCTACGAGTGGTTTGATCTGTATTTGTTGGGTATGTGCCAAATGAACAAGTGCAGCTCCAGGGTCTGCAACACCAGGGCAGCCAGCTTCTGAAATCACACCGATATCAACTCCTTTGATCAGGAATAATAAAAGGTCCATCAATTCGGATTCTTTCGTGTTTTTATTGACAATTCTAAAAGTACAGTCGTCAATTGGGAAATTTCGGTCCATTTTACGAAGCAAACGGCGGGCACTTTTGATTTCCTCAACGGCAAATACCCGCAATTGCGTTGCAATTTGCATGACTTCTTGAGGTAAGATATCTTGAGTGCTCTCTCCTCCTAAAGTATTAGGAATAAGATAGATAGAACCTTTTGCTTGTTTGCTTGACATGTTATTTTGTATTGTTTTTTAGTTGTGCCAGAAATGAATCTGTTGCGCTGTCTAGTAAATCATAGACGTATTGAAAATCAGCGGCAGTCCCGTAATAGGGGTCGGGTACTTCTTCAATGGATGCTTCAGGTAAGAAATCTAAAATGAGCTGCACTTTATTTTTTGAATCTTCATCTGGAGCCAAAGCACAAACATTGGTATAGTTTGATTTGTCCATGACCAAGATGTAGTCAAAAGACATAAAGTCGTGTTTAGAAAATTGTCTTGCGCGTAAGAAGTCAATGGGCGTCCCGTTTTTGGCTCCGGTTTTGATCATGCGGGGGTCAGGTGCTGCGCCAACATGATAATTGGCTGTGCCAGCAGAATCAACTTCGATGTCAAGGTTGTTTAGCGAAACTTTTTGTCTGAGTAAGCCATCCGCCATTGGTGAACGACAGATATTCCCAAGACAAACCATTAAAACACGGATGCTCAAGGTCTTATTGAATAGTGAGTTTCTTCTCTAGCTCTTCGAGGTAATGACGGAATTGCTTATCTGTTTCAGAAAGATTCACAACCGTACGACAAGCATGAAGAACAGTTGCGTGGTCTTTGCCTCCGCAATGTGCACCGATGCTCGCGAGCGATGATTTGGTCATTTTCTTAGAGAAGTACATAGAAATTTGTCTGGCCTGAACAACCTCGCGCTTGCGCGTTTTAGACTTGAGCATTTCAATTGGTAGGTCAAAGTAGTCACAAACGACTTTTTGGATGTACTCAATAGAAACTTCTCTTGCGGTGCTTCTGACAAATTTGTCTACCATTTGCTTGGCTAGCTCTAGCGTAATTGCTTTTTTGTTTAGAGAAGCTTGTGCAAGTAGCGTATTGAGTGCGCCTTCGATTTCACGCACGTTTGTATTAATGGAATAGGCAAGGTATTCTACGACTTCGCGTGGAAGTTCGATACCGCTTCCGTACATTTTCTTTTCGAGAATAGCGATACGGGTTTCAAGATCTGGAGTGCCGAGGTCGGCAGATAAGCCCCACTTGAAGCGAGAAAGCAATCTTTGTTCCATTCCTTGCATTTCCACGGGCGCTTTGTCAGAAGTAAGGACAATTTGTTTCCCGTTTTGGTGTAAGTGGTTAAAAATGCTAAAGAAGACATCTTGTGTACGTTCTTTACCAGCAAAGAATTGTACGTCGTCAATAATCAAGACATCAATCATTTGATAGAAATGAATGAAGTCGTTGGTCGTTTGGTTTTTGATCGCATCGATAAATTGGTGCGCAAACTTTTCGGACTGTACGTAAAGGACTGTTTTGTTTGGAAAGTTCTCTTTGATTGAGATTCCGATAGAGTGGGCGAGGTGTGTTTTACCAAGACCAACTCCACCATAAAGTAATAGTGGATTGAAAGCAGTACCACCCGGTTTGTTTGCTACGGCAAAACCAGATGCTCTGGCCAAACGGTTGCACTCACCTTCAACGAAGTTCTCAAAGGTAAAATTAGGAATCAGGTTAGATTCAATGTTTACTTTTTTGAGACCTGGGATTACAAAAGGATTACGGATTTGCTTTTCGTTAACATTAATTGGCATGTTAACGGGTGCATTTTTTAAACTACTTGCATTGCTTGTTGGAAGCTTAACGGTGTAAGGATTGCGAGACTGCGTGTTGTTTTCCATCACGATGCTGTACTCAAGGGTTCCTTCCTGACCGAGTTCTTTTTTAATTACCTTGCGCAACAAAGTAATGTAATGCTGTTCAAGCCATTCGTAAAAGAAATGCGACGGTACTTGAATGGTCAAAATATGGCCCTCTAATTTAACAGGGACAATTGGCTCAAACCAAGTTTTAAAGGCCTGCAAAGAAATGTTGTCTTTGATGACTTTTAAGCAGGATTCCCACGCACTTTCGTGACTTGTATTCATAGTAGTTCTGTTGTTCTCGTTAGTTTGTTTAATTTTCGTGTTTTACGAAAAGTTGGGTGAAATAATGAGAGAACAAATATTTACATAAAAAAGTTAAAAAAAAAGTCGGTTACCTATTGATTATTAAAAAAAAAAGACTTGTCTATAATATTCTTTTAATATTGGCTGAAATGCCCGATACCTTGGTAAATTTACGATAGAGAAAAGGATCCTACAAATATAATTGCACCAAAAAATGACAAATTTACAAGAGCAAGAGCGCAACCATTTGAAGTTTTCAACAAAATTACGCGTTCGGTATTCCGAAACAGATCAAATGGGCTATTGTTATTACGGAAATTACGCCAGTTATTTTGAAGTGGCAAGGGTAGAAGCATTACGCGAAAAAGGAATATCCTATCGCGCTTTGGAAGAATCTGGAATTTTACTGCCGGTAACCCATTTTGAAATTCGTTATTTTCAACCTGCGCGCTACGACGACTTAATCGAAATTCAGACCACAATTACACAGGTAAAAGGTGTTCGCATTAGTTTCTCGTATCAAACATTCAATGAATTAGGAATTTTACTGAATGAAGCAACAACCCAACTTGTCTTTGTCAACGCCGAAACTCAAAAACCGATAGCTGTACCTGCCGCAATTTTACAAAAACTCAATCAATAAGGAAAATGAGCACATTTGAATTCAAGTATTTTGACCAACAAAACATAAAGCTCAGCTTTTTACAACGCCATGGAGAAACCCGAGTTGGCGCGGTCTTGCAGGAGAATAAAATAGAGAATGCCAAATATGTCCTGATTGGTATAGAGGAAAACGCTGGGCCTCAAGCAAATTTGGGTAGAACTGGAAGTGAAAATGCCTTTAAAGCATTTATGCGCGTGTTTTTAAATTCACAAGTGCACGAGCAGCAAGCTTTCTCTCAGCTTGCTTATTTAGGGAAAATAGTACAGCATACTGCTCCTCAAGATCAATTAGAAGCAGCTCAAATGGTTCAACAGCTAGACGAGTTATTACTGGATGTGCTTACTCAATATCTTGATGACGGACAAATACCTATAATTGTTGGAGGAGGACACAACAATGCGCTTCCCCTCATTCGCTGGGCGGCGCGCAAAGGACCAATTAGTGTTCTTAATATAGATGCGCATGCCGATTTGCGCACCACTGAGAAAAGACACAGCGGCAATTCTTTTTCTACGGCAATAGCTGAAAACCATATTTCAAACTATGGGGTTTTTGGCTTACATGAAGCGTTTAACAACCAATGGATCCGAACGCAACTGCAAAATCAGCACATTTCGCATCGTTTTTATGAAGATTATCTTCAAGGACCGTTTCAATTGACGGAGGACGTAATGCATTTTATTCAGCATCAAAAAGTACCAATTGGGCTTGAAATGGATATGGATGCCATTGCCAATATGCCAAGTTCTGCTCAAAGTCCATCGGGTTGGCGTTTAGATGATATCAGAGGGTTACTTTATAAAATAGGCCATTTAAAACCCAATGTAGCCTACTTAAATTTGACTGAAGCAGCGCCACAAACCGAAACAGATGACCTAATTGTAGGTAAGGCATTGGCTTATTTAGTAAGAGATTTTATCGGCGCGTTAAAATAAAAAAGAGAGGCACTTGGCCTCCCTTTAAAATTAACCTGTAGCAAAGTTAATTGAGTTGCTGCTTCTACGTGAATTCTTTACTAAGGTTACATACAATTAACACTTGACCCTTGAAAAAGATCCGCTGCCTCAATTTCTGGTGTGGCCTCGGCATCTATTTTTGTGTCAGATGGATCAGAAAACCACGCTTCAAGCACTTGTTCGCCTCATGGATGACCCTGACGAGTTGATATTTCAGCAAGTCAGACAAGAACTCATGAAAATGGGCACTGAGATCATTCCGCAACTAGAAAGTTCTTGGGAGCAAGATTATTACGGCCTACTCTTTCAAGACCGCATTGAAAATCTGATTCACGACATTCAATTTGAAGAAGTCAAGTCTCAATTAAAAGCATGGTTGCAATCTGCAGATAAGGACTTATTGAAAGGAGCGGTTGTAATTGCCAAGTATCAGTACCCTGGTCTTGACGAACAAAATGTACTCAATCAAATTCAGATGATTCGCCGCGATATTTGGCTAGAGCTCAACGACCATCAAACCGCATTTGAACAAGTAAAAATTTTCAATCGCATCTTTTTTGGCATGCACCGTTTTCAAGGAGCAAGCCATCAAGTGCCATCGCCCCATCATTCTTTGGTCAATGTAGTGCTTGAAAATAAAAAAGGGAATCCACTAAGCCTGTGTTTGCTATACAGTGTCATTGCACAGTCTTTAGATTTGCCAATTTATGGCGTCAATTTGCCTAACCATTTTGTCTTGGCCTACATGGATAGCAAGCATTCCGCTTTGCACTCAGCAAATGAAGATGCCTACGGTGTGTTGTTTTATATCAATGCATTTGCGAAAGGAAGCATTTTTGATGCCAACGAAATCAAAGCCTTTCTCAAAGGAATTCACTTGAATCCCGAACGAAGTTATTTTGAGCCTTGCTCCAATTCAGCCATCTTAAAGCGCATGCTTACCAATTTGATCTATGCCTTTCAGCAAGCAGGAGCGGCTCAAAAAGTGAATGAACTTCAAGAACTACGCGCGTTAATCCCGTAATCCAATTGGACATTTCTTTGTATTTTTGACTAAAACAAAGCATGTCGAACAAATACACCGTGGCAGAGCGTTTCATGCGCTATGTACAAATAGATACAACCGCTGACCCTACTTCAAAAAGCTTCCCTTCAAGTGCAAAGCAACGCGATCTCGCTGAAGTTTTGTACAACGAATTAAAAGCGCTTGGTTTGCAAGATGTGTTGCTAGACGAATGGTCTTATGTTTTTGCCACCATCCCATCCAATGTGCAACAGCCTTTGCCGACAATCTGTTTCTGTTCTCATATGGATACCGCTCCTGATTGCAGCGGCACCAACGTCAAACCCATTCTTCACCGCAATTATCAAGGTCAAGATATTTCACTTCCGGATGACCCAGCTCAAATATTGAGTACAACGCAGCATCCCTATTTATTGAAAAAAATCGGAGATGATGTCATCACCGCGAGTGGTTTAACCTTACTGGGGGCTGATGATAAAGCCGGAGTAGCTATTATTATGGAACTTGCCGCTTATCTTCAAGCCAATCCCCAGATACCACACGGGCCAATCCGCATCCTATTCACTCCTGATGAAGAAGTTGGCAGAGGTGTTGAACACTTAGATATGCAAAAACTCAATGCTGATTTCGGGTATACGCTAGACGGTGGCCCTTTAGGAGACATCGAGGACGAAACTTTTTCAGCTGATGCTGCAACACTCAAGTTTTACGGAATAAGTGCGCACCCGGGCTATGCAAAAGGAAAGATGATCAATGCCATTAAATTGGCCGCTCAGTTTATAAGTGAGTTGCCAAACACTACTTGGTCGCCAGAAACGACGGCTGGTCGCGAAGGATTCGTGCATCCGACGGCTATTGACGGCGGCCTAGAAGAAGCAAGCGTTCAAATGATCATCCGTGATCACGATACATCCAAACTAGCACCATATGCTGCTCAATTGACGCAAATTGCCTCTAAAATAGTAGCCGCTCATCCAGGCAGTAGTTTTGATATACAAATACAAGAGCAGTATCGCAACATGAAGGAAATATTAGTTAACTATCCTTTTGTCAGTGACTACGCGGAGCAAGCGATGAAAAGAGCAGGGCTCAACCCACAACGCAATATCATCAGAGGAGGTACAGATGGATCTCGTTTGTCTTTTATGGGCTTACCTTGCCCTAATATTTTTACGGGTGAAATGGCCATCCATTCTAAATTGGAATACGTCAGTGTTCAAGACATGGAAAAAGCAATTGACACGCTTGTCGAATTGGTTCAAATCTGGGAAAAACACGAATGGAACCAAGCTTAATCATCAAAGAACTGCAGCAGCAGCAATTCAAGCCCTTGTATTTCTTACATGGGGAAGAGTCCTATTACATAGATATGCTCGCTGAAGCCATTCAACAACATGCCCTGCAAGAGCACGAAAGAGATTTCAATCAAACGATTCTGTATGGAAAAGACGCTGATTTGCTCGCTTTGATCAGCGAATTGAAGTCCTACCCCATGATGGCCGAAAGGCGTTTGGTCATTTTAAAAGAAGCCCAAGATTTCAAGAAAATTGAAGAGCTCGAAGCCTATGTAGATCATCCTACGCCTACAACAGTTTTTGTGGTCTGCTATAAAAACAAGGCATTTGATGCCAGAAAGAAGCTCATCAAACCTTTTGCAAAGTTAGGGCACGTCTACAAATCAGATAAAATCCGAGATTACCAACTTCCTGACTGGATTTCCAAATATGTCCGCTCCAAAGGTCTGCAGCTCAATGCCAAAGCCACCATGCTCTTGGCAGAGTATCTTGGTTCAGATCTTGGTCGCATTGTCAATGAACTCGATAAATTGAGCATAGTTGTTGGTCAAAATCAAACCATTACTGAGCTAGATATCGAAAAAAATATTGGTATTTCTAAGGATTATAATGTGTTTGAATTGGTTAACGCCATCTCAAGTAAGCAAGCTGACAAAGCGTTTAAAATTGTTCAATATTTTGAATATAACCCCAAAGCCGGAGAACTCATTGTGATAATTCAGGCTTTATTTAAATTGTTCTCTCAACTCATGCGGGTACACTTTACACCCAACAAAAGCCGAGAGGCAATTGCAAGTGCTGTGGGTGTCCATCCCTTTGTCGCCGGCGAACTGCTCAATGCCAGACAAAACTACGACCCTAAAAAAATAGCAGCCATTATCGCCTTATTACATGACTACGACCTCAAGTCAAAAGGTGTAGGTAATAGTTCCATGGATCAAGGGGAATTACTCAAAGAACTCGTATTCCAAATATTATATACATGAGTGTTTTCTTTGCCCCAGACCTACTAGCCAACACCACTCATTATCAATTGAATGAGGATGAATCTAAGCATTGTATCAAAGTGTTGCGCTTGGGTCAAGGTGCCAAACTTACTTTGGTAAACGGAAAAGGGCTAGCATTCAAGTGTGTTCTAAAAGACCCGCATCCAAAACGCACCTTATTAGAAATCCAAGAGGTACTGACGCATCCAAAAAGTAATGAGCTCCATATTGCGATGGCCCCTACCAAAAACATGGATCGCATTGAGTGGTTTTTAGAAAAGGCCACCGAGCTCGGGATCAGTAAATTAACTTTTTTACACTGCGCGCACAATGAGCGCAAAACCATCAATCTTGAGCGCTTACAAAAAATCGCCATTGCTGCAATGAAGCAATCTAAGCGTTATTATTTGCCTGAAATTATTGACTTAGTTCCTTTTGAGCAATTTGTAATAGCTAATCCCAACGGTTATTTTGGGCATTGTTATGAAGGTACAAAGGCACCATTTAGCGCGGTGCAAAATTCAGCAGTATTTTTGATTGGCCCAGAAGGTGATTTTTCGCTTTCAGAAGTAAAAACAGCGCTCGAACAAGGATACAAAGCCGTTCATATGAGTGATTTTCGGCTCAGAACAGAAACCGCAGCACTTTTAGCGGTAGCACATTTAGCTCAGCTTAGTTCATAACGATATGCTGTAAAAGCAGCCTCGTGTTTCTCGTCAACGACCTGATTGAAAATCATTGTTTTACGATACTGTTGGGCGTTGAACTTCGGAAAGAAGGTATCTGCTCCGTAGGTCTTGTCGATATGCGTTAAGTACATTTCATGTACCAAACCAGATTCTAGAGCGAGCTTATAAATTTCAGCGCCACCAATGATAAATGCTTTTTGGCCCGGAGCCAACTCTAAAGAGGTCATACAATTTTCAAAGGAATCAAAGACCAAACAGTCAGGTGCTTCAAAATTGGGTTTACGGCTCAGTACAACGTTCGTGCGTCCGGCAAGTGGGCGATATTTTTCAGGGATGGAGTCGTAGTTCTTGCGGCCCATGATCACGATATGTCCTTTTGTGGTTTCCTTGAAAAAACGCATATCGGCAGGCAAGTTCCACATGAGGTCGTTGTCTTTACCAATGCCATTTGCTGCATCGAGTGCCGCAATAAGAGAAAGTTGTTTGATCATATCGCGACGGCTGCTTTGATGTGCGGATGCGGATCATAATTGAGCAACTCGAAGTCTTCGTATTTGAAATCGAAGAGATTGGTGATTTCAGGATTTATGCGCATGGTAGGCAGTGGTCTGAAATCGCGGGTGAGTTGTAAGTTCGCTTGTTCAATGTGGTTGCTATACAAATGCGCGTCTCCTAATGTATGGATAAATTCGCCGGCTTCTAGGCCACAAACCTGAGCCATCATCATGGTGAGAAGGGCATACGAGGCAATGTTAAAAGGCACGCCTAAAAAAGTATCAGCACTACGCTGATAGAGCTGGCAACTTAATTTGCCCTCAGCTACATAGAATTGAAAGAAAGCATGGCACGGTGGCAAGGCCATTGAATCTATGAGGCCAACATTCCAGGCAGAAACAATCATGCGTCTGGAATCAGGGTTATTTTTGATTTGCTCAATGACTTGCGTAATTTGGTCAATATGACGACCATCTGGAGCTGGCCAACTGCGCCACTGGGACCCATAAACAGGGCCTAATTCGCCATTTTCATTGGCCCATTCGTCCCAGATACTGACGCCATTTTCTTTTAAATAAGCGATATTGGTTTCTCCTTTCAAGAACCATAAAAGTTCATGAATAATGGACCTGAGATGTAATTTTTTAGTGGTGATGCAAGGAAAACCCGCTGATAAATCAAAGCGCATCTGGTATCCAAAAACAGAAATAGTACCCGTTCCGGTGCGGTCTTCTTTTTTGACGCCGTGGTCTAAAATGTGCTGCAAAAGATCGTGGTATTGTTTCATGTCGGGCTATAAATTTAACGCACTACGAAAATAGTAATTATTTTAGCCTCGATTATAATTTTTGTTCGGATGATTCGAATTGTGAGCGCTTTAGTTGTGATTTCCTTTGCGCAGGTTGTATTTGCACAGTCAAAACCCTTAAAGCGTAAATATCGAGGTACTTATGAAGGAGAAATCCCGGCTTACAATGTCATTATAGGAACAAAAGAGGTCTCCGTTCAAAGCCAAACCATTGAACTTTCTATTTTTAAGGATAGTGTTTTTCTAGTCATAGGTAAGTATAACTATGCCAATACATACAAACTCCAGAAAAACACAAATAATTTAGAGTTGCGCTTTGAACGCGAAGGTTCGGGTATTGAAGAAGTTTTGATTTTGGATCCTCAGACAAAAAGCCTAACGAGAAAGGGCTTGTTTCCACAACCAGACGCCATTTTAAAACCCAAGAAAAAATCAACGAAGCGGTAGCCAGATACTAAATGTAGTGCCTTTATCAGGATTGCTTCTGACATCAATTTTCCCTTGATGTGCCTCTACAATAAGCTTCACATAATACAAGCCCAAGCCAAAACCTTTAACGTCGTGGATATTACCGGTTGGAACTCTGTAGAATTTATCAAAAATGAGTTTTTGGTCCTCTTTGCGAATGCCTATTCCGTTGTCTTGGATTTCTATGCGATAACCCTCCTTCTCTGCTTGAACTGTCATTTGAATAGAGGGGCTCAACTTACAGTATTTGACAGCGTTGTCAACCAGATTAAAAAGCACATTGGTTAAATGTACAGGGTCAGCGTAAATGAGTGCCTGATCTGAAGGGTAGTTCAGTTGAATTTGTCCACCGCCTTGCGCCTGATTGAAATTGAAATTTTCCTTGACCTCTTCGAGAATGGCAATGAGATCGATTTGCTCTTTATTGAGGATTACTTTGTCTTTGTCTAATTTCGCAATGTTCAATACCCTTTCTACTTGTTTCTCAAGGCGCTTGTTTTCTTTGTAAATGATACTGGCATATTTGCGCATCTTCTCTTCATCTTGCGGCAGTTCAAGACGCAACAATAATTCACTCGATAAGCTGATGGTAGATATTGGCGTTTTGAGTTCGTGGGTCATGTTGTTGATGAAGTCGTTCTTGACTTCAGACAAACGCTTTTGACGAATAATAATCCCTAAACTGAAAGTGAAAAACACCACCACAAAAATGATGACAATCAACAGGTATGCAATAGGTGAGAAACTTGAGGCAGCTTCGATTTTGTCCAGTTTGAGGTTTGGAAAAAAGACAGTAAAGTAGTGGCCATCTTTGGTGAGGTTGAGGCTCTCGGGGGTAATGCCTTTAAGTGCTTGTGGTTGCTTGGCATAAATGGAATCTTTGTCAAAGGTAATGAGCCCTGAAAGTTCGATTGAATCAATAAAACAGTCGTAGATACCGTAAAGGAAATCTTGCTGAATATCCTGAAGGTAAAGCTCCTTTTTCAGTAACGTTTCTAAGTAGAAAGGCTGGATTTCATCGCTGATGTCTACGGTGTAGTGCTGATAACTTACCTGTTTGATGGCGCCATAAATATTGTTTGGATCCTCGTTTTGATTTAATTGCGTCAGGACATTTCGAAGCGCGGCTCGGGCTTGTTGGGCAAATTCTCTGAGGTTAAGGCTGTCTTCGCGTTGCTGAATATCAATATATTCTTGCTGGAGTTGACGCGTATTGTGGATCCAAACAAACTGAACAGTCAAGATGCTGATAATGGAGAATATCCCCAATATGGCTACGGCATTGACTGTTCTGTTCTTCATGTTTTAGAAGCCATTGACACCATTTACGGTGGTGTATTTCAGGACATTTTTCTTCTCTGGGTGGATGCGTGCAAAAGCTGATTGTACCGCAAGTGTGCCCTCGTGGAAACCACAAAGAATGAGTTTGAGCTTGTTTTCATACGTATTGACATCGCCAATTGCGTAAATGCCTGGGATATTTGTGGAGTAATCTAAAGTATTGACCTTAATGGCACTTTTTTCGATATCTAAGCCCCAATCGGCTATTGGACCCAAACTTGGCTTTAATCCAAAAAGTGGAATGAAATGATCCGCTTCAATACTGCGCTCACCATCTTTTTGGTGCGTGACAATTACCTGTTCGAGTTTTCCGTTTCCTTGAAGTCCTGTAACTTCTGCTTCAGTAACTAAATCAATAGCACCCGCTTCAGCCATGTCAATGATACGTTGTACTGAATCGAGGTGACCTCTAAATGAGCTGCTGCGGTGTACTAAAACCACGCGCTTTGCTATTTTTCTTTCTGCCAAATAGATGGACCAATCTAGTGCGGAGTCTCCACCACCAGCAATGACACAAACTTTGTCTTGGTAAATTTCTGGATTTCTGATAATGTACTCAACACCTTTATCTTCAAAATCGGTGATGTTGTCAATAGGTGGTTTACGCGGTTCAAAAACACCAAGACCCCCGGCAATCATGACAATCGGTGCTTTGTGTTTGGTACCTTTGACGGTGGTCACGATAAAATGACCATCTTCATCTTTGTCAATGGATAAGGCGGCTTCTCCTAGTGTAAATCCTGGTTTGAAGGGTGCTGCTTGCTCCATCAGGTTATCGATGAGCTCTCCTGCTAATATGGACGGAAAACCTGGTATATCGTAAATTGGTTTTTTCGGATAGATTTCAGAGCACTGTCCTCCTGGTTGGCCTAGAGAGTCGATCAGGTGGCAACGCAATTTGAGCAAACCAGCTTCAAAAACTGTAAATAGACCTACAGGGCCGGCTCCGATGATGATAATGTCAGTTTGAATCATAATGTATATTTGACGCTGCAAATTTACTGAAACTTCAGCAAAGCTTTAGCAACTTAAGTGATTGTTAGTAAGCAGGAAAAACTGGTTTATTGCCTAAGATTTCTTCAATGCGGTTCATGACCTCATCCGTAAGCAGTGTTTGTGCCTCGAGTGCTTTTAAGTTCTCCTGAAGTTGTACAACTTTGCTCGCACCCAAAATTACGGTAGAAACATTAGGATTTTTGAGGCACCATGCTAGGCTCATGACTGGAAGGCTGATCCCTAATTCTTGCGCAAGTGAGGTTAGGCCTTTAACTGCGTTCATTCTTTCAGGTGTCAGGTTTCTCTCTTTGAGCCACTCTAAACCGTCCATACCTAAGCGTGTGCCGTCAGGAAATTCTGCATTGTATTTGCCGCTCAAAATTCCGCTGGCAAGTGGTGACCAAACCGTAGTACCGAGACCAACGGTTTTATAAATTTGAGAAAACTCAACTTCTACTTTTTCACGGACAAACATATTGTACTCAGGTTGCTCTACAATGGGGCCAATCAAGTGATTTTGTTTGGCAAACATGTGTGCTTCCATAATTTCTTGAGCAGACCACTCTGAGGTCCCCCAATAAAGGATTTTCCCTTGCATGATCAGCTGATGCATGGTCCAGACAGTCTCTTCAATGGGTGTTTGCTTATCAGGTCGGTGGCAATAATATAAATCGAGGTAGTCGAGTTGGAAACGCTTAAGGGCTGCTTCACACGCCTCTACTAAGTGCTTTCTGCTCAAGCCTTTTTGAGTAGGTAATTCGCCGCCAATTCCGAAGAATGCCTTACTACTCACAATATAAGAGTCTCTGGACCATCCTTTTTTCTTGAGGATAGCGCCCATCACTTCTTCACTTTTCCCACGGGCATAGATTTCGGCGTTGTCAAAAAAATTGATACCGTTGTCATAGGCAAGTTGCATTAAGTCTGCGGCTGTTTCATCTGCAATTTGCTTTCCGAAGGTTAACCAAGAACCGAGTGATAGACGACTTACTTGTAGTCCACTTTTTCCTAAATTATTGTATTGCATTTCCATGTTTTGTAATTGCGTTTTGTTTTTGTCTGTGTTTGATAATTCCGTTCGCGAGTACCACGAGTATGATGAGTGTGGCACCCCAATAAAACGATGAATTCAGTAATTTGTGCTCTTTGAGTAGAAAAATAGCCAAAATTATAGTGTAGATAGGCTCTAGATTGATACTCAAGGAGACTGTAAAGGCACCGAGTTTCTTTACAATATCGATGGTGGCCAAGAAAGCAAAAGAGGTACAAAGTATGCCTAAAAATAGGAGCCAATAAAAGTCAGAGGGGCTCATTTCAAACAAGTGGTGGTCTAGTTTTCCTTGAATAAAGAAATAAATACTCAATGCGATAAACCCGGTGCTGAGTTCGGTGAGGCTTAAGGATGCCGTGTCTGTGTCTTGTGCTAGTTTTCCATTTGCCACCGAAAAAATACCTGCACACAAGGCAGAAATGAGTCCAATGATGACGGCGTTCTTTTCAGCCCCAGTAAAGTCATGTGCGACAAAGTAAATACCACCAATCACGATCAGGCCTAATAGTCCTTCAAGCCAAGAAAATTTGCGCTTCATGATCAGCGGTTCTAACCAAGTAACGTGCAGTGTGGTAGTGGAAAGACACAAAATACCTAGCGAAGCGGTAGACATTTGAATTGCGGTGTAGAAAGTCAACCAATGCGTCGCAACAACCAAACCCACCAGAATTGTCCAGAAAAGTTGTTTTCCTTTCGGTGCGGACCATCTTTTTTTATAAAAAATATAGAGCGCAAGGAATACGGCAGCAATCCAGAGTCGGTGCCATACGATGAGTAGTGCATCAAGGTGAATGATTTTGCCGAGAATACCTGTAAAGCCCCACATAAAAATGATGAGGTGCAGCAGTAAATGATGGCGGTATTCTTTGAGCAAAGGAATGTTATTGAGCTAATTAGCGTTTTTTAGACCACTCTTCAATCGATTTTTGATTGGCAGTTACGTAGGCGTTGTCGCCATCTGCTTTAGCTGCCTCCAAAGAAATTTTAGCGGTCTCGATGGCACCTTTGTAGTCTCCGTTTGCAGCTTTGAGTTGTGCATTGAGGCGGGTCATCCAGTAGGCAGAGGGGCCGCGCAATTCAACGGCCTTGTTAGACCACTCCAAAGCTTTTTTTAAATCGAGGTTTTCGTTGAAATAATAAGTGGCAGCGGCATGATAATCATTAGCACCTGGGCCAGCCATCGTTTTATCAATACTTGCCAAAACTTTATTTTTTGTATTGAGCGTAAATGGTACTGCAACTTTGGTGTTTTCCCATGCAATTTCAAGGTTTGCACCACTATTTGAAAGTCCGTCAATGTTGATTTCGAGGTTCTCTTGAAAGTCTTGAATTTTTTGAACTGGCGCAGAGACTTGAAGCGCCACTTTTTGCGCATCCCATGTTTCAGGCAAGCCCCAATTGCTGTAGTCGTTATAAAAATAGAGCTCCCAATTTTGCTGGCCTGGTTTGGCAAAAACGGCATAGGTGCCAGCTTTGAGGGTGTCTTTACCAAATATAAGTGCTTCAGAACAGGTTAGTTTGGTATTTTCGTTGGCACCTAAACGCCACATGGCATCAAAAGGAATGAGGTCGCCAAAAATGACGCGTCCTTTGGCACCTGGTCTTGAATAGTCAATTTGAATATCAGCTAAGCCCACTTTTTGTTGAATTTTTGCAACTGGACTTGCTTTTGGCGTAACGACTTGTCCAAAGACATTTGAGAACAAGAACAGGCTGGCTATAAGGGTAATTTTTTTCATTATAAACATTTATGGTTCTAACAAGTTAGCTAAAGTCTTGTTCAGGGGCACTTCAATATCCCAGTTGGCTTTAACTTTAATTTTTTCGGGGTAAACATAGAGCGGTTCGGCTCGAAGTTTTTCTTTAGGCCGGATAGGGTCCCATTTTCCGTTAAGATTGAGGTCTTTGAAAAGATGTAGGCTGTAAAGTCCGGGCTGTAAATTTTCGATTTTTGAAAGCGTATCTGTGAGTTGCAGCGTTCGGATCAGTTGGTCATTTTGATAGATCGCTAAAACAGTTCCCTCAGAAATATTTGGCCAAGTGAGTAAGATACTGCCAAATTTCATTGTGCTGTCGGCAGGTGCTGATTCTTTGACAGCGTTTGTTGTGGTGCTATCTTGTGAGGTGCTTGGCTTGGTCAAATAAAAATGTAAGGTATCATTTAGTTTATCAGATAATTGCAGCATTTTAAAATACTGGTCTTGGCTCTCTTTGGGGCCGCAAGTACCATCTGCATCGCTATCAACAAAAGCTTTCAAATAATAGGCACCATCTTTTAATCCTTGTAGTTGCAGTGTGTTATTTTCAGAAAATAGGCCAATATATCTCGCGTTTTTACTAGAGTCCGATTCATAAATGGCTAACAAAACGTTCTCTGATTTCTTTTCGGGAAAGGGCATTGTATATACAGCGCTTAAGGTCATGGAATCGAGGTATTGCCCAGTAGAGAAGGTCCAAGTCATTAATGAGTCGTTTCCTTCCGTTATATCGGCAATTCCACCATTACTCATGAGTGTGTAAGTAGTTTGCGCTTGTAGTGGGTCTAAAAAATCGATGGTAAGGCTCTTGCCTTTGACGGCAAATTGTAAACGGCTGTCGTTGGGCATGAGTGTGATGGACTTCTGAGGGTCGGCAACTTTGATGAATTCATCAAAAACGAGCACTTGTTGGCGCGCGCTTACGTTGAGTTGTTTGTCTTGGATACTAGCACTTAGAACTCTGGGAGCAAAGTCGTCTGTAGGACCACCTGTAATTGTTCCCACCTGTGCACAAGCACTCAATAAAACCAATATTATAAGTGCGTAACGAACCATTGGCAAATTTTTTCAAGTTCAAGTTGATCCGTTTGATCAAATGTAGCCAATTCGGAGCTGTCAATATCTAGTACGCCAATGACTTGTGCATTTTTTATCAATGGCACCACAATTTCACTTCTTGACAACGCGCTACAGGCGATATGGCCCGGAAATTTTTCAACATCTGCTACAACAATGGTATTGGCAGTAGCCCATGCAGTTCCACAAACACCTTTTCCTTTTTGAATCCGGGTACAGGCGATAGGACCTTGGAACGGGCCTAATACAAGTTCGTTTTTGTCGACGAGGTAAAAACCAATCCAGAACCACCCAAAGGTTTCTTTAAGGGCGGCACAAAAATTAGCCATGTTGGCCGTTGCATTTGATTCACCGTCTATGAGCGCCTTCAGTTGTGGAACGAGCTCGTTGTAACGTTGCTTTTTATCGGTACTTGAAAAAAATAATGCTTCTGCCATATCAATTGCTACAAATTTCACGTTTTTAGGCTTATCATCAACCGATAACTTTGTAAATTTCCCCTATGTTAGAAAGAATTCCACTCGAAAAGATCCTTTTTTTGGACATTGAAACCGTTCCGCAAGTTTATCAGTTTCAAGATCTCGACGAAAAAGGCCAAGCATTGTTTGAGCAAAAGAACCGTTTTCAAGTGAATCCAGAAAAAGGAATTGACCAAGTTTACAATGAACGAGGTGGCATCTTGGCAGAATTTGGAAAGATTGTCTGTATCTCAGTAGGCATGGTTCACGACAGCGGGCAAGGGAGAGCCATTCGCTTGAAATCTTTTTATCACGATGATGAAGAAACCCTTCTGAAGCAATTCAAGCGCTTATTGGAAGAACACTACAATACGCCATACCACCTGTTGTGTGGGCACAATGCCAAAGAATTTGATATCCCTTATATCTGCCGTCGCATGCTGATTAACGGGATTTCATTGCCTTCTATATTACAAATTGCGGGTAAAAAACCTTGGGAAATTAACCATTTAGACACGCTCGAATTGTGGAAATTTGGCGACTACAAATCATTTACCTCGCTTTCCTTGCTGTGTCATGTATTTCAAATCCCGACTCCAAAAGATGATATTTCTGGTGCAGATGTTGCGCGTGTTTACTTTGAAGAGAAGGACTTGCAACGCATCATGATCTATTGTGAAAAGGATGTGGTCGCACTCATTCAGCTGTTTTTGAAAATGAAAGGCGACAGCCTTATTCCAGAGCACCAAATCAAAACCACTTCTTTGGATTAAAGTGTGTCAAAAATTGGGCATAAAAAAAACCGGCATATACCGGTTTTAGTGAGTGATACTGGATTCGAACCAGTGACCCCTACCCTGTCAAGGTAGTGCTCTAAACCAACTGAGCTAATCACCCGGGGAGTGCAAAGATAGCAGTTTTTTTAATGATGCAAAGTCAATAGTGCGTAGATTTACAGCAGCATGAGCCAAGACAAAATAATTTTAGGCATCGATCCTGGAACCACAGTAATGGGTTACGGCCTCATTCATGTTCAGAAAAATCAGCTTAAAATGCTCAATTTCGGTGTCATACAATTGCACAAATTACCGACTCATCCGGATAAATTGAAACGAATTTTAGAGCGTTTAAATGGCATTATTGCCGAGTATAAACCCGATGAGATGGCCATCGAGGCTCCTTTTTTTGGTAAAAATGTGCAATCCATGCTCAAATTGGGGCGAGCTCAAGGGGTCGCCATCGCAGCGAGTTTAAATCATAATATTCCGTTCGAGGAATATTCTCCGCGTCGCATCAAGCAGTCCATCACGGGCAGCGGTAGTGCCTCCAAAGAACAAGTCGCAGCAATGCTACAAAAATTACTCGCCTTCCCAGAAATGCCGAAGTACTTAGATGCAACCGATGGCCTTGCCGTTGCAGTATGTCATCATTTTTCAAAAGGAATAGGAGAGCACAATAAAACTAAAGGAGATTCTTGGACAGCCTTCTTGTCTCAGAACCCAGAGCGCTTAAAAAAATGAGTCAGGAAAAAATATTGGTTTTTACAGATGGTTCTTCAAGAGGAAATCCAGGCCCTGGTGGCTTTGGCATCATTTTATCCTTCGGTAAGAAAAGATTGGAACTCAGTCAAGGATTTCGCAGAACCACTAACAATCGGATGGAATTATTGGCCGTCATTGTGGCCTTGGAGCACATCAAAAACCGAAATTACAAAGTAGTGATTCATTCGGACTCGAAATATGTGCTGGATTCAATTACGAAAGGTTGGGTCTTTGGTTGGGCTAAAAAAGGCTTTAAAGACAAGAAAAACCCAGACTTATGGAAGCGATATTTGGCCTTACACCCGCACTTCAAATTGGAATTTGTGTGGGTAAAGGGACATGCTGGGCATCCGGAAAATGAGCGCTGTGATGAGCTCGCAGTAGAGGCTGCTACCAAAACACCTTTTGAAATTGATGCATGGTTTGAAGCAAATCCGAGTTAAACTAGTTGTAGTTCTTAATGGAGAACAGAACTGTACCAACGTTCGATATCTTCGATAGCCACACCTTTTCTTTGAGCGACATCGGCGACTTGCTCTTCAGTAATTTTACCTAATCCGAAATACTTCGCGTCTGGATGTGCAAAATACCAACCACTCACTGCTGCTGTTGGGTACATCGCCAAAGATTCTGTGAGTTCAACACCGATGACATTACTGGCGTTGAGTAATTTAAAAATGCCTAATTTTTCTTGGTGATCCGGGCAGGCAGGGTAGCCAGGTGCTGGTCGAATCCCTCTGTATGACTCTGTAATCAGGTCGTCATTGGCCAATTGTTCGTTGGGCGAATATGCCCAAATTTCTTTGCGCACTTTTTCGTGCAGATACTCTGCAAACGCCTCTGCCAGTCGATCGGCAAGTGCCTTGAGCATAATGGAATCGTAATCATTGTGCTCGTTTTCAAATTTCTGAAGTTGTGCCTCAATACCAAAGCCTGTACACACCACAAATGCGCCAATGTAATCATGGACAGAGCTTGACTGCGGCGCAATGAAATCAGCAAGCGCCAAATTCGGTTGTCCTTGGGCTTTTTTGGTTTGTTGCCTAAGTGTATGCTGAATATGTAAAAGCTCGGAGCTTTCAGGATCCAAGATATAAATGTCGTCGTTGACGGAATACGCCCTGAAAATACCGCTAAGCCCTTTGCAGTCTAGCCAGTTTTGGCTACTGATTTGCGCCAACATTTTTTGGGCATCGTCAAAAACTTTTTGAGCGGTGTTTCCGACAACGGCATCATTTAAAATTTGTGGGAATTTACCGTGTAGGTCCCAGGTTTGGAAAAAAGGAGTCCAATCAATATAAGGAATGAGGTCTGCAACACTTGGTTGGTGTAATTGAACACCAACATTTTTAGGTTGCTGAACTGTTGTTGCATTGAAAGCTAACTGTAATTTATTTTTTCGGGCATCGGATAACGAAAGTAATTCTTTTGCTGCACGGTGTTTTTGGTGGTGTTCCCGCAGCTTTTCGTAGTCTTGTTTGAGCTCTTCTAAAAAAGCGTCTTTGCGGTTTCCGAGTAATTTTTCGACAACAGTAACAGATCTTGAGGCATCCAGGACGTGGATCACGGCTCCGGACGGATAATGCGCCTCAATTTTTACGGCAGTATGCACCTTAGAAGTAGTGGCACCACCAATGAGTAAAGGAATTTGAAGCCCGGCTTTTTCCATTTCCTTGGCAACATGAACCATTTCGTCCAAAGAAGGCGTAATGAGCCCACTCAGACCAATGGCATCTACATTGAGTTCAATGGCTTTTTCGATGATAACGTGCGCTGGCACCATCACACCGAGGTCGATGATTTCATAATTATTACAAGCCAAAACAACACCCACAATATTTTTACCGATGTCATGGACATCACCCTTAACGGTTGCCATCAGGATTTTACCTGCCGCCTGTTGTTTGCCATTCTTTTCTGCTTCAATGAAGGGAAGTAAGTAGGCCACGGCTTTTTTCATGACCCTCGCCGACTTCACGACTTGTGGTAAAAACATTTGCCCCGAGCCAAAAAGATCGCCAACTTCGTTCATGCCATCCATTAGCGGCCCTTCAATAACTTCTATGGGTCTGGTGTACAGATGTCTGGCTTCTTCTACATCTTGATCGATAAATTCTACAATACCTTTTACCAATGCATAAGACAACCTTTTTTGAACGGTGTTTTCTCGCCAGGTGAGATCTGCAGTTTGCTGCTTGACACTGCCTTTTACCGTTTCTGCAAACGTTAATAAGCGCTCGGTGGCATCAGCCCTTCTGTTGAGCAGTACATCCTCAACGCGCACTAAAAGTTCTGGTTCAATTTCGCTATAAACTTCTAGCATGGTCGGATTGACAATCCCCATATCCATGCCGTGTGCCGTAGCGTGATACAAAAAGGCCGCATGCATGGCCTCACGCACTTTATTATTGCCTCTAAATGAAAATGAAACGTTAGAAACACCGCCACTTACATGTGCACCTGGAAGGTTTTCCCTGATCCATTTGGTCGCCCGAAAAAAGTCGAGTGCATTGTTGGCATGTTCGTCCATGCCGGTTGCAACCGGAAAAA
>CAYPVA010000014.1:0-20753 GCA_964414045.1 uncultured Lishizhenia sp.
CAGCACTACCCAACAAATCACCATACAGCCCAACGTAGTGCCAAACTTTACGGCTAACCCAACGGCCAATTGTGCACCAGGCAGCATTCAATTCATTAACAACACCACACTTCCAGGAACATACGTTTGGAATTTTGGTGATGGGCAAACCTACACCGGAGCTACCCCTCCCGCTCATATCTATCAATTAAGTGGCCTTTATGATGTCAGCCTCACTTACACTTCTAATGCCGGCTGTTCGGGTACTCAAACACTGCAAGATTACATTGAAATTACTCCTGTAGAAGCAGGTTTTTTTGCTGTCGACACCGGAGGTTGTGCACCATTTACTGTTCAATTTATTGATACTTCATTTACGCCGAGTAACCCTATTGTTTCTTGGCAATGGAATTTTGGTAACGGCCAAACATTCAACGGACAAGTACCTCCTGCTCAAACCTATGGCGTCGGGTTGTATAATGTTTCGTTAATTATTACCACTGCATCGGGTTGTAAAGACACCATCATCAAAACACCGTATGTAACAGTTGGAGACATCGACTCGGTAAGTTTTACCTATAATCCCAATATTACCTGTTCGAACGACGACGTTGATTTTACTTCTGAATTTTACATATCAGTACCATATGACACCAGTGAAATCAGTTATTTATGGGATTTTTCACAAGGCATCAGTACCCAAGACGACCCCAGCTTTCAGTTTTCGCAAGACACGGGTTATGTCGACATAACCCTTTACGTAAATTTTAGAGGTTGTATCGATTCTACTACTATTGATTCTGCACTTTATGTGTTGGCGCCTATTGCCATGTTTAATCCCAATACGAGTTTGGTTTGTAATCCGACTAGTTTTCCTGTTCAAATACAGTTTCAAAATACTTCTCTCGACGGTGAGCTCACCGACAGCGTGGCCATGCACTACGAATGGAACGATGCAAGCCCCAATACGTATTTCAACAATGCCCAACTTGATTTACCCAACGGTGGCAACACCACGCATGGCTTCAGTAATTATGGCACCTACCAAATCGAACAAGTCGTGCATAATTATACAACCGGATGTTCAGATAGCATTTCATTAGCCATCACCATTTCGCAACTGCAATCAAATTTTTTACTTCCTGATGACACCATTTGTAAAGGAGATGCCATCAGCCTTACCAATCAAAGTACAAGTTGGAGTGCGCATCCAGTGAACGACTGGTATTATTCTTTTGGCAATGGCCAACAAATTCACAATGGCCCAAATGTAAATTATGTTTATCCCGCAAGCGGTACTTATAACATTAGTTTACTCGTTTTCAATACAGCGGGTTGTACGTCATCGAGTAGTCAAACAATTTACGTTGCAAATAAGCCTGTTGCTGGTTTGCTAGCAGCCAACTATGCAGGCTGCTCCCCCTTCCCTGTTAGTTTTTCAAATACAAGTTTTAGCATCACCAACGGTTTGCCTCTGGCTAGTTTTACCACCATTTTTTCAGACAACAACACCAGCCTCACCACTACCAATGTAAATCAGCCGATCAACCATACTTTTGTCGGAAATGGCGTGTATACCGCTACACTCACTGCAACTGATATCAATGGTTGTATTTCTAATCCGGCAACTGTTCAAATAACACTTACCAAACCAACCGCACAAATCGACACAGATACAGTAATCTGTGCACTTGATAGCAGCCTGATTGCGAGTTTGAGTTATGGAGCTGGGGCCCTGGGCTACCAATGGTATATTGGAAACAATCTTGCTGGAACCGATAGTTTATGCGTATTGAATCAGGGAGCAAATGGGAATGGTCTACTGACTACCTTCCCGATTTCACTGGTGGTTACCGATGCAAATGGTTGCCAAGACAGCACCTCACAAACCATTTATATATCTACACCAATTGCAAGCCCAGCTTACACTTTTTCAGGTGCGGCAATCAATGCAAACGGGCAATACAGTTGTCCTCCTCTCTTTTGTAATTTTACCGATCAGTCCTCAAGTATTGGCACGATAACAAACTGGAATTGGTCCTTTGGAAATGGCAATAATTCTGTTTTACAAAATCCAGCAAATACCCTAGTAACAAGCGGCTCTTTTACGCTCAACTTTGTGGTCACTGATGAATATGGCTGTTCAGACGATACCACAGTAGCAAATTACGTTTCTATTGGCGGTCCTCTCGGTACACCAACCTGGATTCAAGACAACACGGTCTGTGCCCAAGGGGCGCTATTTACCATTCAAAATCCGGCCAACATTGATTCAGTGAGTTGGAATTTAGGCAACGGGGTCTGGATCGCAGACAGCCTTCAGTTCTCCTATTTCTACCCAAATACCGGTACCTATAATCCGAGCGTCACCGTATATGATACGGCTGGCTGTCAAATTCTTTACCTACTTGATCCACTTACGGCAAGTTTGAGTGGTCTTGAAGCACAAATCAGTGCCAATCCTGTCTATGCTAATATCAATCAAATCATTCAATTGTCTGATGCCAGCGTGAGTTTAAATCCTGTTCAGACCTGGACCTGGATTTTCCCCGACAGCAGCGCTACTTATTTGCAGAGCACGAACCAAAGTATTGCATTTGGAACTGGAGGCCCTCAAGAAATTGGCTTGGTATTGGTGGATAACCTCGGTTGTATCGACACCGTTTTTCTAACCGTTTATGTTTCTGACCCTGATATTTGGGTGCCCAACGTATTTACACCTAATGGTGACGGCATCAATGATGTGGTTACCTTACCCTATCCTTCTTTCAAAACCTACGATATCCAAATCTTAAATCGTTGGGGACAACTACTTTTTGAACTCAAAGATCAGACAGGTATTGCAGTTTGGGATGGTTATGACTTCAACGGAAAGCTCCACACCGACGGCGTTTTCTTCTATCGTCTGAAAGGCGAAATGCTAGGCGGCACGCTCATAGACAAACACGGGTTTATCCATTTAGTGAACGGGGAGTAAATGTGCGCGTTTACTCAGGGAGTTTGTGTTTGATCCAGGCTCGCGTACTTATACTGTTCCAAGAATAGGTTTTATCCCATTGGTAAACATATCCACCATCAACGAAATAGACATAATCGCCAACAATTACACCATTAGCTGATGTGTTCGAGTTGGTAAATTGATTGGATTGGTTCCTACCTGAATTTTCATAGTTACCAGAATAGGCCGGGCTAATGGCCAGTATCAAAAAACCAAAAGAAGCCATCATCAAGGATGAACCAACCATCAGTTTATACCAATTTCGTTTGAAGAAATTTTTCATTCCGTATGTTTTAAATTTTAAGCTAAAAATAAGTAGTATAAAAGTAAAGGGATGAAAGGCGAATTGTATTTAACAAAAAAACCCCGAAGTAAACTTCGGGGTTTTTTGAGTGGTACCTCCAGGAATCGAACCAGGGACACAAGGATTTTCAGTCCTTTGCTCTACCAACTGAGCTAAGGTACCAGCTTTTGGTGGATGCAAATTTAATACATTTTTACGCTTTCTCACAAGTTAAAAGCTAAAAAAGTTCAAAAAAGCTAAGTATTTTTGAAGATGCCTGTTTCTAAACAAGTTTATTTACTCGATGCCGGAAATACGCAAATCAAGATTGCGTTGGCTCAAGAAGGTCTGATTCAATGGGTTAAGCGTTTTGAGCTCGATGATTTTCCATTGCATAGTTTGGATAGTAACATCCCTTTGGCCTTTTCGTCTGTGGTACAAGAAGCATTTACTTCGACCCTCCGATCTTATTTTAAATCTTGTTTTGAAGTGACCCATCAACAGCGACTTCCTTTTCAAATGGCTTACAGAAGTCCTGATACACTCGGTAAAGACCGCTTGTGCAATGCAGCTGCACTCTCTCAATTGGCTCCTGGCAAACCAAAACTTGCTATAGACCTCGGCACTTGTATTAAATTTGACTTCGTAACAGCACAACAAGAATACTTAGGTGGATCAATCAGTCCGGGCCTAAAAATGCGCGCCCAAGCACTCGCCACTTTTACTGCAAAATTACCTGTATTAGAGCTAAACATGAGCCTTGCCCTCATAGGTTCAGATTCAAAAAGCAGTATGGAAATCGGTACTTACATGGGGTGGCAAAAAGAAATCGAAGGAATGTTAGCTGCCTATTTGAAAGACTACCCAGATTTACAAGTATTTATCACGGGTGGAGACGCTAAACATTTTGATTTAGGCCAAAAAAATGGCATCTTTGTACACGAAAACTTAACGCTTGAGGGCATCTTATCCCTTTATCTATCGCATGAATAAAAAACTCTCCCTCATCATTTGCTTTTTTTGGGTGCTCAATGCTACTGCGCAATCCATTACAGCAGAACCCGCAAGTTTCTATGGCCTCGGTGAAAAAAGCGCTAAAGGACATGCTGTTTTTGATGCACTCGGGAAGAACTCGGTCAATGTCCTTGACTCAGGCATATTGAACCACAACAATCCAGCGAGCTATAATCGTTTGAGTAAAGGCGCTACCCTTTATACACTTGGTCTGCATTCAAGACAATCTTGGTATCAGAGTGGCGGCCTACAGCAATTCAATGCTACTCCAATGGTAGAAGAATTTACACTTGGTTTTAAAATCAGCAAACAAATGGGGTTATCATTTGGACTCAGACCATACAGCTCCAGAGGATACCAAATTACTGAAACCATTTTTACTGGCCTTGACTCTTTGCGTTATAACTATTCAGGTAAAGGTGCCATTCAAGACCTTTATTTAGGTTATTCCTTCGGGATCATCGAAAAACCAAAAACCAAATTTGCCATTGGTGCAAATGTCTCGTACCTCTTTGGCACCTTGATCAATGAGCGAAGCTCGACACTTTTAACCGGCGCCAGTACTACCGGCGGAATTGAACGCAACTCACTTATTGTGCGTTCCAATTCCATTGACCTCGGCACCTATTTCACCCAAGCGCTCGGAAAAAAACACAGCATCACGCTCTCTGCTGTCTATCAGCCGCAAATGCTTATGAAAGCCGATTTGCTGAAAGAACTTTACAGCACGGCAACAATTAATGTTCCCTCAAGCTACGATACCATCGCTTATGTTTCCCAACAATTCAGAGCCACAGCAGCACAAAGTTGGCAAGCGGGTTTTGCTTACAGCTGGAAGCTACCATCTTATAAAAGACAAACCAGAGAATTACACCCATTGTTACAACTTTACGGTAGTTACGCTAACTACGGCAAACTCACTCAAAATGAAATCCTCATAACCGGTTTTGATCAAAGTTCCCATACAAAAATGAGCTTTGGGGTTCAATATCAGCCAGAATATAAAGTACTAGAAAATCTAGCAACCCTAAAGGCTTTTGAAAAATTAAGCTACAGAGCAGGTTATTATCAACAAACATTGCCTTACCTTAGTAATGGCCAACAATATCAGGAAAGAGCCATTACTTTTGGATTTGGCTTGCCATTATTAGCGCAAGTTTCTCTTTCTTCACTCAACATCGGATTCACCTTGGGTCAGCGCAATATTCCGAACACCGATTGGTCTGAAAATTTTATTGGTGCACGCGTGAGTTTCATCATGGCTCCTTCGAACTTTGAAAAATGGTTCCGCAAGCGTCAACTCGACTAACATTTCGTTTTTTCAACAACCTTTTACTGGGTTTGGTCGCTATCTCTATGATGGCCTGTGAAAACGATGTCGCGGTAGTTCAACAAATCAGCTTTGAACAAGATGCTCCGACCGAAACCACAAAAAACTTAGTTTTAACTTATGCCGAAGACGGCTATGCACGCGTTGAAATACACGCTGCTCTTGCCGAAACTTACCGGAACAACGAGCAAATCACTCAAATCAAAGATAGCCTCAAAGTTTACTTCTTCAATGAAAAAGGAGACATCGTTTCGACCTTGAGTGCGCTTTATGGCCAAATCAATTACAGCACAGGCGAGCTCATGGTAAAAGATTCTGTATGTCTCTACAACCATCAAAAAAAACAGCGGCTTGAAACAGAAGCACTCTACTGGAATCAAAAAGACAGTAGTATTTATACGAATGCCCCTGTGATTATTCGTGCACCAAAAGGACGGCTCATTGGTAAAGGTATTCGGACCAAACAAGATTTCAGTTCCTATGTTTTGCTAGAACCCATTGGATCTTGGCAACTCGATAAAAATCAAACCATACAATAATGTCACAAAAAGATTTCATTTCCCGTTACAATGTCATTTCAGGCTACTTTTGGCTAGTTATAGCAGCACTAAGCTTCTTGACCATTTGTTATAAAATTGCCACAGAAGGGGCTCAAACTTGGGCTGCCTATTTTATTGTACCCGCAATGGCTCTCATTATGTATTTCACAAAGAAATGGATGATGAAGCGCATGCAAAAACACTTGCAAGAAATGAAAGACCTACAAGAAAAATAGGAGCTTTAAGCGAGATAATTTGTAACCTTTTCTGAACGAAGCGGTCTTTAACATACAATGAAAATACTACTCCTCTTCTTTATTTTTTGCTTTGGAACCGCTTTCGGGCAGCGCCTGCTCAATGGTGTGGTCAGTAACGAGCAAAACCTACCTATAGCCGGAGCAGAAGTGTTTGTTAAAAATGCAACAGATTTGCGCACTGTAGCTGACATGAATGGTTACTTTGAGATGTACCTCAATCCAGGTGAATATTATTTAGTTTTTTCAGCTGATGGCTATCAAGACCGTGAATTATACCTCGGCATGAAAGACCAAGATACGCGTCGCGACATCCAATTGTTTCCAATGAAACTATCTGAGGTACAGGAAATTAAAGTAAGTGCTAAAAAGATGAATGTGGGTCGTGACAAAATCATGAAAGTGGTTGAGAAACGCGAACAAATCAATCCATGGTCTTATCCACATGAAGTTGATGTTTACATCAAGGCTACCGAACAACGAGACCACATTGTCAAAGAAAATCCTAAAGCACAAGAAAAGAAAGAAAAACAGGAATCTCAAGCCAATGAAGGGGATCTTCTCAACGAAGCACCAAAAGTACCCGAGTGGCTTAACAAACTCCAACTCGCTGAAGTGCAACTGCACCGCTCTTATGCTCCACCCAACCAGGTTAAGGAAATTCGGAATGCCTACAAAGCTTTAGGAGATGTTTCTCAGTTGTATTACACCACCACAGTTAAATCTAATTTCAATTTCTTTGAAAACCTTTTACACCTCGATGACCTGCATCAAACACCGGTTAGTTCGCCAATATCCACCCCAGGTATCGTGGCCTACAAATACAAGCTCGAGGAAAAATATGAAGAAAATGGGCGCATGATTTCCAAAATCAAGATCACGCCCCGAAACACAGCAACCTCTACCATGGAGGGTTATATTTGGGTGGTGGATACACTTTGGTTAATCCAGAAGCTTGACCTCACCATGAATAAAGGGAATTTGTTGATCTACGACTATTTTAGAATAGAACAAGAATATAGTCTCCAAGGGGATACTTTATGTGTACTCGACAGACAAGTTTTGACCTATGGTGTGAAATATAAGAATGAAGTGAGTCAGTGTAAAACAGAAGCCATTTATTCGAATTATAATTTTCAGCCGACCTTTGCCAAAAAATATTTCAATGCGGAAGTGGCGGTCACGGAACAAGCCGCCTATGAAAGAGATAGCGCCTATTGGGAACAGAAACGGGGGATTGCCCTAACAGACGAAGAAATTAAATTTATACGAGCCAAAGACTCTATCCGCGACTACATGAATCGCAAAGAGTATTTAGACAGCGTCGATGCCGTTTTTAATAAAATCACGGCGCTCAAAGTCCTTTGGTTTGGCGTTGATCACCGCAACCGAGATAAAAAGCAACAATTTGGATTTGGCTCAGTGGCCTCTACCATACAACCAATTAATATTGCTGGCCCAAGAATAACCCCAAGTTTTGATTACTTCAAAAAGTGGAAAGATGAACGCACCTTGGATTGTTACACAAGAGTTTCTTACGGCTTGTTAAATGGAGACTGGAAAGGCGATACCTGGTGGAAGTACCGTTTCGACCCTTTTCATTTTGGCTTCTTCAGAGTTGCAATCAACCACGATTTCGATGTCATCCGGGGTTATGACGCTATCACACAAATTTATAAGCGCGACAACTTTTTTGAATCAACCAGGTTGAATTTAAACCTTGAATACGAATTATTCAACGGGTTTTATGCTTATGCCAACACACAATATACGAAACGCAGAAGCTTAGAGGGCTACGAATTTTTAAACGGAATCGACGAAGCCTTGCCTAACAATGATCCGTTGGCATTTGACCCTTACGATGCTTTCATATTAAATATCGGCGCTTCATATACACCAGGGCAACGCTACATGCGCGAGCCTTATCGCAAAGTTGTTTTGGGATCGGCCTACCCTACTTTTTCAGTTCATTTAGAGCGCGGATTACCAAACGTTTTCAAAAGCGTTGTCGACCACGCTTACCTGCAGGCTGAAGTCATGCAAAATTTCAAAATCGGAACCATCGGAACCTCATCTTACAGGGCTTCAGTAGGAAAATTTTTAAGTGCAAGAGCAATTTATGAGCCTGACTACAAATTCCAAAGACGCAGTGACCCTATATGGTTTTCAAATCCACTCTACTCCTTTCAAGGGTTCGACACTACATTACGCACTACTGACTTCGTTTACCAAGCACATTATGTACACCACGACAACGGCGCAATCTTGAATAAGATCCCGTATTTTAAAAAAACAAGGGTTGGTTTGGTTGTCGGAGGAGGCGCCATGTATGTCAAAGAATATGATTGGCAGCATTATGAGCTTTTGGCAGGTCTCGAACGCAATTTTAAATTAAGCAGACGAAGATTGAGGGTAGGAATTTATGGTGTAGTTTCAGACGGAAATCAGATCACACCACAGACTGCCTGGAAAATTTCTTTTGCGATGCTCGACGACCGCAACATGAAATGGAATTTCTAGCTCCTGCTCACGCGCGTTAATTGCCGCTTTCTTTTTTCGGAAAGAATTTTTTCTGACGAATAATTGCCCAAACTAGCCCAATAGAAATACAGGCGTCGGCTAAATTCCAGATGGCCGGAAACATTTGTTGACCACCTAAAAGCGGCATGTTTTGTGGCCAAGTTACATTGAATTGAAACATATCAACCACATTGCCAAATAGGAATCCCTGATGCCTCACTTCGATAGGATAAGAAAAGTGTCTGGATTCGCAAATTGCTTTAATACCGCTCCCTGGCATTTGATTGAAACCTACACAAGGATCTACATTGAAAAACAAATCATAGAACATCGAGTCCAGCAGATTGCCAGTTGCACCGGCTAAAACTAAAGAAACTACTACTAAAAACTCTTTTGAAGCCATTTGCTTCATTTGCTGGTACAGATAGCGAATGATTAAAATAATCGCAACCACTCTAAACAAGCTGAGGGCTAACTTGGCCCACAAAGAGGCGCCAAAAGTTTGACCAAAAGCCATACCTGGGTTTTCAGTGTAGTGCAAGACAAACCAAGAACCAAAAACCGGTTGGTATTCACCAGGATAAAATTGCGTCTTAATCGTTAATTTAATCCATTGGTCGAGTATCAGCAATAGTAAAACGATTGCCGAAATAAAAAGGGCTTGTTTTTTCAAGAGTTATTTTTGAGCGTTTTTAGCATCGATACTCATGGTGGCATGAGGCACTAGTCGCAATCTTTCTTTTGGGATAAGCTGCCCGCTGACGCGACAAATTCCGTAGGTCTTGTTTTCAATTCTTACTAACGCAGCATTCAAACTTTGAATAAATTTTTCTTGACGCGCAGCAAGTTGTGCAACCTCTTCTCTGGATAGCGTCTCAGAACCATCTTCCATCATGTTAAAGGTGCGGCCAGTGTCGTCAGTTCCGTGATCATCGTTGTGCGACAAGGATCCTTTGAGCAGGTCAAGGTCAATATAAGCCTCCTTGAGCTTATTTTGAATGAGTGTTTTGAATTCTGCTAAGTCAGCATCTGAGTAGCGATTTTGAGCCTTTTCCATGATTTTGTTCAAAAAAATATGAGCAACAAATATATTATTTTTTGTTTTGTTCGCAAGTGGAAAAACACTGAATTAACAGGAACTTATTTTCTTTTTAAACAAAGTGTGCTACTTATTCACAAAGCGGCCATTTTCTGTCTAGAACTTGGTAAATTTGATCATGTTGCGCTTGTTCTTAGATAACAGAATCGGGGTTCTTTTGCTACTTCCGTTTTTTCTGCTTTTATATCTTCTCGGAGATATCATTGGCGCTGCTCCATATTTTGGTTCACCAGATACAGCCGCATTTGCAGGTTTACCACACTGGAATTATTGGGGGGTGGTTAGTTTTCAATTTGTCATTCTTCTATTAAATGCACTTGGATTAAATTGGGTGTTTAATAGCCAAGAATTTCTAGAAAAGAATACCTATATCATAAGTCTTAACTACCTTATTTTCAATAGTTTTTTTATTGATTTCGGGCAATTTACCTGGACACCAATCATTCAATCGTGTTGCATCCTTATGCTTGCTGTTTTTTTTGGTATCAGGCCTCAAAATGATGCCCGGAAAGCTGCTTTTAATGCAGGATTTTTATTTGGTGTTGCTTTGTTCTTCAGTAGCAAACTGCTGTTTCTTATTCCAGTATTACTCATCATGCTACTCGTACTTCGCATGTTTCAATTGCGCGAAATATTTTTACTCCTATTAGGTATCGTTACCCCAGTCTTCTTATTGTACGCGTTTTATTATGTGATCGCGCGTTCCTTTAATTTTCCTTTTCAACTCGAATGGAAACTTGAAGAGCTGCATTGGTTTGAAATAACTACACTCGTGCTTGTACACATTTTACTGATTTTAAGCCTTATTGGCTTAAGAGCCAGATTGCTAAAAGCTTCTTTGCGGCTAAAAAAACAAATTCAAGTACTTAATGTCTTTACATTTTTCACCTGGCTCATTGGACTTGCTGCTTTTCTGTTTTTAGGCCAAGTGAATCTACTGAGCCTACTTGTTTTACCCTTGTCTTTTTATTTTGCCTATTCGCTCTTGAGCAGTAGCCTTGGTATTTCTTCTCATTTATTCTTTTATATTTTCTTACTTTCCACCTTACTAAAATTTGTGGTTTTGAGCTTTTAAGCTCAGACTTTTACTAACTTTGAAGCTCAATTGAAATAAACATGAAATTTGGTGTTGTAACCTTCCCAGGATCTAACTGTGATCAAGACATGATTTACGTACTCAGAGACCTTATGGGACAAGAAGTTGTTGAACTATGGCATAAAGACACAGACCTCAAAGGTGTCGATTTTGTAGTACTTCCAGGAGGTTTCTCCTACGGTGATTACCTGCGTTCAGGTGCTATTGCAAAATTTTCACCTATTATGGAATCAGTCATTGCGCACGCCAATAATGGCGGTTATGTAATGGGGATTTGTAATGGCTTTCAAATTCTTACTGAATCTGGCTTGCTCGAAGGGGCACTACTGCACAACAACAACCAAAAGTTCATTTGTAAAAATGTGCACTTAAAAGCTGTGAGCAAAAGTGCTGCTCCAACGATTGACCTAGACCACGCAAAAGCGTACAAAATACCAATTGCACACGGTGAGGGTCGTTTTCATGCCGATGAAGCAACCCTAGCATCGCTTCAAGCCAACGATCAAATCCTATTCACCTACTGTGATGAAAATGGCGCCGACGAAAGTACAGCCAATCCAAATGGTTCATTGCTAAATATTGCGGGTATCACCAATCGCACTAAAAATGTTTTTGGCATGATGCCGCACCCAGAGCGCGCTGCCGACAAGCAACTCAATAACCTCGATGGCTTGCGCATTTTTGAATCTATCCTAGCTCATTGTAAATAAATGAAAGTTCTCTTACTCGGTTCAGGCGGCCGCGAACACGCCATCGCATGGAAAATTGCTCAAAGTTCTATTCTTGACGAACTTTTCATTGCTCCAGGCAATGCCGGAACCAAAAAGCACGGCAAAAACATTGAACTCAGCGTCACTGATTTTGAAGGAATCAAGCATTTTGTTTTGCAACAGCACATCGATATGGTCGTTGTAGGGCCCGAGGAACCACTCGTTCTCGGTATCTACGACTTCTTTGTAAATGACCCTCAACTCAAAAATGTAGCCGTTATTGGTCCGAGTCAAGAAGGTGCACAACTTGAAGGCAGCAAAGATTTTGCAAAAGCCTTTATGTCCAGGCACCATATTCCTACCGCCAAGTACGGTACTTTCAATGCCGACACTGTAGCAGATGGGCTTCGATTCCTCGATAACATGAAAGGTCCATATGTTTTGAAAGCCGATGGATTGGCTGCCGGTAAAGGCGTCTTGATCATCGAAGACCTCGACGAAGCAAAAAGAGAATTGCAAGAAATGCTCCTCGAAGAGAAGTTTGGGAAAGCCAGTGCCAAAGTTGTAATTGAACAATTTTTAGACGGCATAGAACTTTCTGTTTTTGCAATCACAGATGGTGAGTCGTTCAAGTTGCTGCCAGAGGCCAAAGATTACAAACGCATTGGCGAAGGTGACACCGGCCTCAACACCGGAGGAATGGGAGCCATCTCTCCAGTTCCTTTTGCTGACGCTGCTTTTATGGACAAAGTGCTCAATCGGGTGGTTATACCAACCATCAAAGGTTTGAAACAAGAAAAAATCACTTATAACGGGTTCGTATTTTTTGGACTCATCAATGTCAAAGGGGATCCTTATGTCATTGAATACAACTGTCGCATGGGAGACCCTGAAACAGAAGTTGTCATGCCGCGTTTGAAAAGTGATATCCTGGATTTATTCGAAGGCGTAGCAACGCATACCCTTTCAGAAAGAGACATACAGTTTCACGATAAAACAGCTGCAACCGTCATGATGGTAGCCGGAGGGTATCCCGGTGCCTATGAAAAAGGCAAAACAATTTACGGCCTCAATAGCATTACAGATAGCTTAGTCTTTCACGCGGGAACGCTTGCAGACGGGCCTTCTGTCTTATCCAACGGAGGTCGAGTCTTAGCTGTCACCTCCTACGGCAAAAACCTACAAAGCGCCCTAGAAAGATCCTACGACTCTATCTCAAAAATTACTTTTGAGGATGCAAATTACCGAAAAGACATTGGTAAAGACGTCCTCGAACACTAATACGCATGGATAGCGCCTACATCCTGATCATCAGCTCACTCTTGTGCTCTGCATTTTTCTCAGCGATGGAACTCGCCTATATTTCGGCCAATCGCCTTCGCATAGAGGTCTTGCGCAACAACCAGAACTTTCAAGGAAAAATACTCGCCTTGTTTTACCGAAAAGAAAGCAACATGATTGCCTTTTTATTACTCGGTAATAATGTCGCACTTGTATTATACGGTATTGCTGCCGGGGCCTTACTCAATCCAGCGCTTGAACAAATAGGCTTGCATGACCAAGGACTCATCATGGTGGTGCAAACCGTACTTTCTACCTTGGTTGTCTTAATTACTGCCGAGTTTCTTCCCAAAGCCATCGTTCAGCTCAATCCAAACAAAGCACTGGACCTCGGGCTGATTCCACTCTTATTGCTCTATATTTTATTGTATTTACCCACCCAGTTGATCATGCTCATTAGCTCCGGGTTTCTCAAACTTCTGGGCTCAGAAAAAGATCACAACAAACGGGTTTTTTCAAAGGTTGACCTCGAAAACTACGTAGACGAACTCAGTGCCAATCTTTCAGACGAACAAGAGTTTGGAAATGACATGCTCCTGCTAAGAAATGCACTTGACTTTTCTCACGTAAAAGCCCGTGATTGTATGATCCCGAGGCCTGAAATCATTGCCCTTGACATCAATGACAGCATCGCAGAGGCCAAAACACTTATGATTAACAAGGGTCTATCCAAGCTGATCATCTACCGAGACGACATCGATAACATCATTGGCTATATCCACTCGTTTGATTTGTTCAAACAGCCCAACTCGATCAAACAAATCCTCAAACCAATTTCTTTTGTCCCGACAGTAGTAACTGGAAAAGAGCTCATGGAAAAGTTTACCAATCAGGCAGGTAATTTTGCAGTGGTTACAGATGAATATGGCGGCACGGCCGGCATCATCACGCTTGAAGACGTCATTGAAGAAATATTTGGTGAAATCGAAGACGAACACGACAAAGAAGCACTAACCGAAGTACAAGTCTCAGACAACGAATACCTATTTTCGGCAAGAATTGATATCGATTACCTCAATGAGTCTTATGGTTTTGATCTCGAAGAATCGGAAGCATACGACACGCTGGCAGGGCTTATCCTTGAACACCTCGAGCGCTTGCCAGCAGAAGGAGATCGCGTTCAAATTGGCAAAAGTGAAATAGTCATTGAAAAAGTCAGTGAAAGAAAAATAGAAATCGTTCGCTTATTTCATGATAACTAAACCACTTCCTAAACTTTCAGATTTTAAGGCCGTCATTTACGATATGGATGGCGTGCTGATTGATTCCGAACCACTTTGGAAAATTGCTATGGAAACGGTTTTTGGCCAATACGGTTCCACCCTCACCAAACAAGACTTTCAAAAAACAGTTGGGCTACGCATCGATGAAGTCATCCATTTTTGGAATCTTCATGAAGGTTGGAATTTAACTGATGAAAAAGGCGTAGAAAATGAAATCATATCCGCTTTGATTGCCTTGATCAAGGCGCAACCCCAAGAACTCAAAGGGGTGAGTGCTTCGCTGCACTTTTTTCGAAAAAACGGATTCAAAATTGGCTTGGCTACCTCTTCCTCAGAACTGCTCATTCAAACTGTTCTAGAAGCCCTGGAATTAAACCAATGGTTTGATTTCACCTATTCTGCCGAACACGAACCCTACGGGAAACCGCACCCCGGTGTCTATTTGAAAGTGGCGCAAGAACTTGGAGTAAAAGCCACACAGTGTTTAGTGATTGAAGATTCTTGGAATGGTGTTTTAGCCGGGCTGGCTGCTCGTATGAAAGTTTGTTGCATTCCTGAAAAAACGCATTTACCGCATCCCAATTTAGTCGTTGCCGATTACCACTTTGAAGACCTCGAAGCATTAGTTCAAGCGCTTGCTTAAACCAACACAGGTCAAAATTGTTACTTTTGTAAGTAATGGAAGATTCCTTTGACTACCGACAAGAGGCCGAAGGCCAAAACGAGCAAGAAATTGATAAAGTCTTGCGTCCAAAATCGCTGCGCGATTTTGCAGGTCAGCCTGCTGTCGTTGAGAACCTTGAAGTCTTTGTCCGAGCAGCACAATTGCGCAACGAACCCCTTGATCACGTCTTATTACATGGGCCTCCTGGTCTCGGAAAAACTACCTTGGCCAATATCATTGCCAATGAGCTCGGTGTTGGTTTCAAAGTCACTTCAGGGCCTGTCCTAGACAAACCCGGTGACCTCGCAGGTCTACTCACAAATCTCAATCAGGGTGATGTTCTTTTTATTGATGAAATCCATCGCCTGAGTCCAGTTGTAGAAGAATATCTTTATTCTGCCATGGAAGACTACGTCATCGATATCATGCTCGATTCAGGCGCAAATGCCCGTACGATTCAAATTAATCTCAATCCATTCACACTCATTGGGGCCACGACCCGCTCAGGCCTCCTTACCTCTCCTTTACGTGCGCGTTTTGGCATTAACTCTCGCTTAGAATACTACGACAGCGAAACCCTTACGGCCATTATCGAACGCTCTTCTAGTCTATTGCAGATCGGCATCACGCAAGGCGCAGCTTTTAAAATTGCCAGCAGAAGTAGAGGAACGCCAAGAATTGCCAATGCCCTACTCAGACGTGTCCGTGACTTTGCCCAAATCAAAGGTACCGGACTCATTGACGACGACATCACCGAATTTGCGTTAAAAGCATTAAACGTCGATGCCAACGGTCTCGATGAAATGGACATCCGAATCCTAAAAGTGCTCATCGATAAGTTCAACGGAGGCCCTGTTGGGCTTTCCACTATCGCAACTGCCATTGGTGAAAATGCAGGCACCCTCGAAGAAGTGTATGAGCCATTTTTAATTCAAGAAGGATTTTTAATGCGCACACCCCGAGGACGCAAAGCCACCGAAAAAAGTTATAAGCATTTGGGCCGTGACCTCGGTTGGGCTCAAGGCGGCTTGTTCTGACATGAAGCACGAAAAATTCAAACCATTTATCAAAAAAAGAGCTGCTGAGCTTGGTTTTTTTTATGTGGGTTTTTCACAAGCATCCTTTCTTGAAGAAGAAGCCCCACGGCTCGAAAGTTGGCTAAAACTCAACTACAATGGCAAAATGGCCTATATGGAGAACCATTTTGATAAACGTCTTGACCCGCGTCTTTTAGAGCCCGGAACCAAGACAATTATTTCATTTTTACTCAATTACTTTCCTGCACAAACACAACAAGACCCTGACGCACCTAAGGTTGCCAAGTACGCCTACGGTCAAGATTACCACCATGTCATCAAACATAAACTCAAAGAACTCTTGGAAGACCTGCGTCATGAAGTAGGTGATTTTCAGGGAAGAGCTTTTGTAGACTCAGCGCCGGTGCTCGATAAAGCTTGGGCCCAAAAATCTGGGTTAGGCTGGATTGGTAAAAACACCAACCTGATTCATCCCAAACATGGCAGTTTCTTTTTTATTGCAGAACTTTTCGTTGATTTAGAGTTTGAACCAGACGGCCCCATTAAAGATTACTGCGGCACCTGCACGAGGTGCTTGGACGCCTGCCCTACTCAAGCCTTTGTTTCTCCGTTTTTATTAGATGCATCGAAATGCATTTCGTACCTGACGATAGAACTCAAAGACCAAGATTTACCCCCACAATTCAAAGGAAAGATGGATAATTGGGCCTTCGGTTGTGATGTTTGCCAGGATGTATGCCCCTGGAATCGATTTTCTAAAAAACACCAAGAAGACGCTTTTGAACCACATCCTGAGTTTCTGAATTTGACTACGCTGGAATGGGAGCAGATGAATCAAGAAACCTTTCAATATTTATTTGGGAAAAGCGCGATTAAACGCACGAAATTTGAAGGAATCAAACGCAATGTAGGCTTTTTAAAAAAGCCGAGTTAAAAGTATAATGAACTAGTGAAGTGATTACCTTTGTGAGTCAGCACGGATAAATAAAAAATACATGGAGCAGAAAAGAGAAGCCATTATTATTGGCGCAGGTTTGGTAGGGTCATTATGGGCCGTATATCTGTCAAAAGCAGGATATAATGTCACCATTTATGAACGACGACCAGATATCCGCAAAGCCGAAATCAGTGCCGGTAAATCAATCAACCTTGCCTTGTCTGTCCGTGGCTGGACTGCTCTAGATGCAGTTGGAGTTGGTGATGAAATTCGAAAAATCGCCATCCCAATGTATGGCCGCATGATGCACGCCCTCGACGGAGAACTTACTTATCAGCAATACGGCCAAGATGGTCAAGCAATATTCTCTGTTTCCAGAGGGAAAATCAATGCTACCATGATGGATATCGCTGAAAATCACGGCAACGCTACAATTCATTACCAAACAGAATGTCTGCGCGTCGATACCAAAAATGCCATTGCTTACTTACGTAACACCCAAACAGGTCTTGAATTCGAAGCAAAAGCAGATGTCATTTTTGCAGCAGATGGTGCCTTTAGCGCTGTTCGCTACCATTCCATGCAAAAGCTAGATCGCTTTCAATACAGCCAAAACTATATCGCCGATGGCTACCGCGAAATTTTGTTGCCTGCGCTTCCTGATGGCGCTTACCCGATGGATAAAAATGCCCTTCACATTTGGCCCCGTGGCCGATTTATGCTGATTGCATTGGCCAACGAAGACGGTTCGTTTACTTGTACCCTCTTTATGCCACACGCAGACCACGAATTTGCTTTTGACAAGCTCAAAACCAAAGCAGATGTAGACCGCTTCTTTTTAACAGTCTTCCCTGACTTCCATCAAATGATGCCGGACATCGCTGATAAATGGGAAGATCATCCCCTTTCAAATCTTGCCATCATTCGCTGTTACCCATGGGCACACGGAAAAGTTGGTCTGATGGGCGATGCAGCTCACGCTACTGTACCTTTTTATGGCCAAGGCATGAATGCCGGATTTGAAGACTGCCGGGTTTTGAATGAACTCATGCTCGAGCACAATCACGATTGGGACAAAATTTGGGCTGCCTACAGTCCTTTGCGAAAACCAAACGGAGATGCCCTTCAAGATTTATCCTTAGACAATTACATCGAAATGCGCGATTTGGTCGGAGATCCATCCTTCCTCTTGAGAAAGAAGATCGAAGCCAAATTCAACAAATTATACCCGAATAAATGGCTACCGCTATACAGCCAAGTTACATTCAGTAATATTCCTTATTCTGTAGCTTATGAGCAAGGCAAAAAGCAGCGCGAAATCATGGATGAAATCATGGCAGATCCTTCAATTGAGCACAACTGGGATTCACCGGAGGTCATGCAAGCCATTTTAGATCAGTGTAGTACATTTAATTTTCAGACATGAGAATTCTCCTCCTATTTTTAATTTGCACGCCGCTTACTTGGGCTCAGGGTGGCTTTGAGAAATCAAAAAAGAAAGGCAACGATTATTTGCAAGTCAGAAATCACGGCTATCAATTTTCTTTAGGTCCTACCTACTCATTTGTCAACGACCCCCTAAAAGGTGACCTCATCGTCAATCAAGTTGATCGCGGTGACTACACCATTACACCTGAGGCCAAAATGGGTTTTTACGCTGAATTCGGATTGGCACACTTTCCAAAATGGAAAGGCACACCCATTAAAGCATTAGGCAAGAGCCGTGTAATGGATTATTTTGATTGGGGAATTGGGTACAGACAAATCCGAGGTCTTGAAACAACGCTTATCGAAAATCAAAATGCGTTAGGAGAAATATATAGCAGTACATCCAATGAGGGCAAACTAAGCACTGGATATTTATACGGGAGCATCAGAGCGCACTCACTCATTTATTTTGGAAAAAAAGTAGTCGTTAAGGTGCGTAAACACTTTCTGGATCAAAGCCTTGGGATTAATTTTGATTACAACCTGAGTCGGGGCCCAATGACCTATACCAATAATTTCACAGCATACCCTGCACCTCAACTTTTCCAACCCAATCTTGCAAGAAGTATGTTGCAATTCAATTATCAAATTGGTATCGGAATCCGTTTGAATAAGGCATGGATTTTAATTCCTGGTGTTTCAATTCCGTTAGTAACAATGTATCCGTGGGAAGGATTCAATGCCAAAATACATTGGTACAGTAGCACTTATTGGCCTTTTCAGGCACAATTCAAAGTCATCAAGTTATTTGAAGCTGAACCTAAATGCGGTATTTACAGCACCCCAGAAGACCGCGAAATGGAGAAGCAATATCGGATGGACAACTAAGCTGCCACCCAGCTCGGTAAAATCTTTTTTGGTAAGCGCTTGCGCAATCTTTTCAAGACTGAATCGCGGTCCGAAACATTACCGCAGCGCAAGATTTGTCTATCAATCAATTTGCCATTTCTGTAAATTGAAAACTCAAAACTTACTGAAGTTGCTTCGTCTCGGTAGATATGATAGATACTTGTGGTCTCAAGCATTTCAGAAAGCGTTTGGGTATCGTCGCTGACTTTAAATTTGCGATCGTAACCTCGTACATTCACGACTATATAAGTATCAAAACCTTTCTGTAAGATAACGCTTTGGACGGAATCATTGAGTAAATGCAGCATATCCTCTCCCTGCTTTAAAACATTCATGATAGGCAATACCTTTATTTGGTATGTTTTGAAAAGTTCAGACAGTGTTGCTTGCATGGCATAGCGGTCTTCTTCTCTTTCAAATTGAGCAATTACAACTGCATTTTTGAGCTGGATGTTTTGCGCAAATAGACTCTTTGCACAGAGGAGTAAAATAAGCGTTAGGGAGTACTTCATGAGCGAATTTAAAAAACTTCTTTGGCAATTTGCTTCACAGAAGTAGAATTTGACATCGTATAATAATGAATACAAGGAACACCTGCTGCCTTGAGTTCTTTGGATTGATGAATGCCCCACTCAATTCCTAATTGTTCTACGGCAGCATTGTCTTTACATTTCAGTAATTCTGCCGATAACTCGGTAGGATAATCGATGTGGAAAAATTTAGGCAAAAAACTGATGTGTGCCAATGACTTGATTGGCTTGAGCCCTGGTATGATCGGAACATTGATTCCTGCAGCTCGGCATGCTTTGACAAAATCAAAATACTTTTGATTGTCAAAAAACATTTGCGTGACCAGGTAACTTGCACCTGCATCTACTTTTGCCTTCAAATATTGGAGATCCGTCTCGAGGTTCATGGCCTCAAAATGTTTTTCAGGGTATGCTGCGGCACCGATACAAAAATTAGTCGGGTCCTGAGCTTGATCTCCGGCCATATACACTCCTTGATTGAGTTGTTCTACCTGCTTGATCAAATCTACGGCATACGCGTGTCCTTCCGGATGCGCCCTGAAATTGGCCTCTGACTTGACCGCATCACCACGCAAAGCCAAAACGTTGTCTATGCCCAAGAACTGTAAATCGATGAGTGCATTTTCGGTTTCTTCTTGACTGAAGCCGCCACAAATAAGGTGTGGAACAGCATCAATATCGTATTTGTGCATCAGTGCGGCACAAATCCCGACTGTTCCCGGGCGTTTTCTGACCGCCTTTTTCTCGAGTAAACCATGTTCGCGCTCGATGTAAACGTATTCCTCACGGTGATAAGTTACATTGATAAACTTCGGCTTGAATTCCATCAATGGATCTATGCCTGCATAAATTGAACTAATGC
>CAYPVA010000015.1:0-2298 GCA_964414045.1 uncultured Lishizhenia sp.
TGCGTTCTGCTACCGTAAAGAAATTCCAGGTGGGTTATGAATTGTTGGCTGAAGCACAGCGCGACATGACTCCGGAACAAAGTGCTGCTGTCTTGCGTGATTTAGTGTGCTAGGCGCTTTCTTGCTGTTTCTGATGTATGGTTGATCTTGGGCTGTCTTCTTGAATACGGACATCTTCCATGAAGGGTAATTTAGTCATGCTACTTACTTCAAGGGTATGGTAGCTATATTCTGCAGTGATTTTACCCGTGAGTTGATAAATCCCCTTGCCATAAAACGGAAATTGTGTGGCAATAAGTGGAAAATGAACGGTGTCAATAAAGTCACCTTTTGGATCTAGAAACGTACCAAAACTCATGGTTTCGCCTTTACTGGTTTTGGTTTGCTTGATGCTGACTAAATAACCGTAAGTATGTACGATTGCATTGATATGTTGCTGAAAGTCTTGCGCATAAACACAAGTATTTAGAATCGGGTTCTTGAGTAAGGTAAACGGGTCGCAGAGTGGAAAACCCAGTAGTTCAAACTGTTCGAAGGCCAGCTCAAAAGGATGTTCATCCAGAGGCGGCAGCTCGTGTGTGCGGTTGTTGATTGAAAATAGTTCTGGGCTCTGTTGTTTGTTGCGGTGTTTATGCTGGTAGAAATGCGCTTTCCAAAGTAGTTCTTTGCGCGGCAATCCAAAAGACCTTAATGCACCTATTCGGATCAAAATGCTCAGCTGTTCGAGTGGGATGTGCACGCGCTGCAATAGTATTTCAAGGTTTTCAAATGCACCGCGCTGCATTCTTTGAATCAGTATGCGCTCAATCAATGCAGCTTCAAGGCCTGCAACCAAGTTGAACCCCAAAATAAGACGCGTTGCTTTGAGTGTACACTGATAGCCGCCTTCATTGATACAAGGCGCTTCAATCTGGGCACCAAAACGTCGTGCTTCATGGACATAGATTTCAGTGCGGTAATAGCCACCAAAATTATTGATGCAGGCAGTGAGGTAAGCCAAAGGATAATGCGCTTTTAAGTACAGACTCTGGTAGCTTTCCACGGCGTATGAGGCAGAATGTCCTTTGGAAAAAGCGTAGCCCGCAAAGCTTTCGATTTGCTTCCAGATGCTCGTGGCAAATTCAGGGTCATGGCCTTTTTGCAGGCATGCATTCATGAAACTTTCTTGAACGCGTAAAAACTCAGTTCTGGACCTGAATTTGCCGGACATTCCGCGCCTGAGCACATCGGCCTCGGCAAGGCTCAGGCCTGCAAAATAGTGCGCTACTTTGATGACGTCTTCTTGATACACCATGACGCCATAGGTGTCGGGCATGAGCGCCAAGAGCAGTGGATGGATATCTTTGCGTTTGTTTGGGTCTCGGTGTCGTACAATGTATTCACGCATCATGCCCGATTGCGACACACCGGGCCTAATGATAGAGCTTGCCGCAACCAATGCAAGATAGTTGTCTACTTGCAGCTTGATCAGGAGCATGCGCATTGCTGGTGATTCTACATAAAAACAACCCAAGGCCCAACCTCTGCGCAAGAATTCGGCAATTTTAGGGTCTTGCTTGAGGTGCTTGATGTCGTGGATGTCTTGGGGTTTTTCAGTGGGGTGAAGTTGCTCAATGATGTCGAGCGCCTCAGCAATTTTACCTAGACCTCTTTGACTCAGGATGTCGAATTTATACAAGCCGACATCTTCGGCTTCTAGCATGGAGAATTGCGTAGCAGGATAGCCCTTTGGAGGCAGGAAACTTGCTGCAAACCAAGAGATCGGACGCTCACTGATCACGATGCCGCCTGCGTGCAAGCTCAGGTGAGACGGCAGGCCTGAAATATATTTGGCATAACGCAAGATGAGCGCACCAATTTCTGAAAATTCGGCCAAACTCCCGCTTCCCCTACTGAGGTTTTTACTGGCTGTTGTAGGTAGTCCGAAGACTTTGCTGAGTTCGTGGATACAGGCGCGGTATTGAAATGTATTGTAGGTACAGAGCCAAGCCGCATTGGGATAGCGCTCAAAGACATAGCGGATAATGTCATCGCGGTCTTTCCAAGAAAAATCGATGTCAAAATCGGGTGGGTTTTTACGGTAAAGGTTGATGAAGCGCTCAAAATATAGGTCGAGCTCTAAGGGGTCGACATCTGTGATGCGCAATAGATAAGCCACAATACTATTGGCCCCGCTTCCGCGTCCCACATAAAAATAACCTTTGGACCTGGCATAGGAAGTGAAGTCCCAGGTGATAAGAAAGTAAGATAAATAGTTTTTTTGCGCAATGATGTCAATTTCCATCTCGATGCGGGCGA
>CAYPVA010000015.1:2398-20392 GCA_964414045.1 uncultured Lishizhenia sp.
TAAGATAAATAGTTTTTTTGCGCAATGATGTCAATTTCCATCTCGATGCGGGCGATGATTTCGTCAGTGATGACTTCATAGCGATAGCTTAGACCTTCCGCACAGAGCTCTTTGAGTAGTTCGATGTCTTCGTTGGTGCTACCTGTAAAGGTTTTGGGTTGTTGGGGGGTGGCGTTTTCACCAAATTCGAATTGACAGCGGCAGTGGTCAAGTTGCTGTTGGGTATTGGAGAGCAGGATTGGTGCAGCAGCAAATGCGGCTTCAATCTGAGCCATAGTTTGAAAGGTTTCGGAAGCCTTGGCGTGTGCGGTGGGCTCGAGCTTTGAAAGTAAGCAGTTGTCTGCAATAGCCCTGAGCAAACGATGGGTGTTGTAGTCTCGTTTGTGACGAAATGTCATGGGGATATCTGCCACACATTTTTGAACAGGAAGATCAGGGTGTTGTCTTTGCCATTGCGTTATTTGCCCCGCTTGAATGGCGACAAACTCGTTTTCAGAAAGTTTACGAGGGTGTTTCCCGAGTGGGTACCACACATAGCAAGCTGAAAAATGTGGCAGCGGATAGCTAAACGCTTGTTGGGTTTGTAGGTGTTGGCTTAAAAACTGATTGAGCTCTTGAAAGCCTCGGTTATTGCGCGCAACAATAGTGGCAATGATTTCTAGGCCATTGCGCAATTCAAGGCCTAAAATAGGTTTGACGCCGCATTTTTGCGCAGCCCGTACAAAAGCCAGCGCTGAGCCCGTATGGTTGATGTCGGTGAGTAAAAGTTGAGTGTAGTTATTTTGCTGAGCCCATTCAATCAGCTCTTCGGGCTTTAAAATACCATAACCCAAACTAAAACAAGAGTGTACGCGCATAATAACTGATTAAACACGTCTGTTGGCTAGTAAAATAGGCGGCTCTCCTTCAAAAGGATTGTAGTGTCCAATGGTGCGCGCTTCAAGGCCAATAGCCCTGATCACTGCGCGATCACCATAGCGCACCCTTATTTGATCGAGGGCTTTATAGAGCGCCGGGTAAGCGAGGTCGCTGTCAAAGAGCCGCAATTGGTGTGCGCCCGAGACCAGTGCGCTGTAACGGATGCCAATAAGGCGCACTAACAACCGACGATTGTAAAGCCGTTTAAAGAGTGTTTGCACCAGCGGAAGCAGTTCGTGGTCTGCGGCAGTATAAGCAATTTGTTGTTGTAGGGTTTGGGTTTGAAAATCGGCATAGCGAATCTTGACCGTAACAGTACCAGTAAGCTTACCTGCCCGACGCAGCTGAAATGCCAGGTTTTCGGCCATTGCCGCAAGAATACCACTTAGTTTAGCGACATCAATGGTGTCTTGGTTAAAGGTGCGTTCAGTGGAAATAGATTTGCGCTCGTTGTAGGGTTCTACGGGGCTGTTGTCAATGCCTTGCGCCTTGGACCAAATGCTGCGGCCGTTTTCGCCGAGCGCTTGCTCGAGTAATTCTAGTGGTAAGGCCTGCAGGGTACCGATTTTCTTGACGCCAAGCCCGCAAAGTGTCTGGTAGGTTTTTGGCCCCACCATTGGTATTTTCTGGACCGACAAGGGTGCTAAAAAGTGTTTTTCAGCGCCGTAGTCAATGAGTAGTTGGTTGTTGGGCTTGGCTTCTCCGGTAGCAACCTTTGAAACAGTTTTGTTTTCAGACAAGCCAAAAGAGATGGGTAAGCCTGTTTCTTTGGTAATGCGCTGCCGCAATTCAGAAGCGTATTTCCAGACACCAAAGAAGCGATCTAGGCCCGTGAAGTCGATGTAAAATTCGTCAATGGACATCTTTTCATAGACAGGAGCTGCTTCCTTGACGATTTCGGTAACCATCCTTGAAAAATTAGAATAGGTTTGCGTATTGCCTTTGATGCAAATGGCTTCTGGGCAGCGTTCTTTGGCCATTTTCATGGACATACCGGAATGCACCCCGAAGCGCCGCACTTCATAGCTACAGGAGGCCACGACGCCTCTTTCACTAGTGCCACCAATGAGGATGGGTTTGTTATTGAGACGGCTGTCAAGCAGGCGCTCACAAGAAACAAAAAAGGTATCGAGATCCATATGGACAATCGAACGACGGGCAGACATAGGCGCTGTCAGTTAAAAGGTAAAACAATAAAAGTTCGATTGGTTGGTGCTGCTAAATTAAGCAATTTGTTTACATATTAATCTAATTATTGATTAAATACTCGTCAAAAGTTTTCAACAAAGAAAAAAAACAAGACAATACTGCATGACATAATGGCATTTTTGTAATTTGGAACATAAATTGACAGCCATACCACAATTAAAACTTATACAAAATGAAACCAATTTATGTCGTATTAGCAGCCATCGGAGCTTTGCTATTATTTGTGTTCCTCGGTTATTACAACCTTTACAACAAAGCAGTAGGGCTACAAGAAGGCCTCGATGAAAAATTTGCCAATGTGCAATCTGCCTACCAAAGACGTGCAGACCTCATTCCTAACCTACTCGAAACGGTAAAAGGTGCTGCAAAAAATGAAAAAGACATCCTTACGCAAGTGACACAAGCGCGCGCCGGGATCGTCAATGCCAAAACTCCAGAAGATCTTGAAATCATGGGGCGCAAAATCAATACAGCCATTAATTTGGCGTATGAGGCTTACCCGCAAATCCGTTCCACAGAAAACTTTAGTCAGTTTCAAGGGCAGCTTGAAGGCACTGAAAACCGCATCAAAACTGAGCGCGATCGCTATAATAAATCTGTAAAGGAATATAACACGCATATCCGTGGCTTTTTTGCGCGTTTCTTTTTGAACAGCGAAGAATTCCCTAGAAAAGAAGGTTTTAAGGCGAATGCGGGTTCTGAAAACGCGCCTAAAGTAGCTTTTTAATGCTCAGTAGCACCGAACAAAAACAAGTAGCGCAAGCCATTGCTGCTGCAGAAAAAAATACATCTGGAGAGCTTCGGGTGCACATGGAAAAAGTGTGCACCGAAGATCCTATTCAAAGAGCTATTGCTGTCTTTGAGAAACTCGGGATGCAGCGTACTGCAGCGCGCAATGGTGTGCTTATCTACGTTGCGCTTCAAAGCAATCAATTGGCCATTATTGGTGACAAAGGCATCAATGAAAAAGTGCCATCAGACTTTTGGGACAGCACCCGAGACCTCATGATCCAGCATTTTAAAGAAGGGCAAATTACAACTGGGCTTTGTGCGGCAATCTCAGAGGCCGGTAAGCAACTAGCCGCTTATTTCCCTTATCAAGACAACGATCAAAACGAACTTTCCAACGACATCAGCTTCGGATGAAACTACGCTACCTACTACTCCCCTTTTTATTCGGCCTCATCACACTATTTAGTGCTAGTTTTGGTCAATATCCACAGCCTCAACAACCACCAAGGTTCCTCAATAATTTCTCTGCCGAACAAATCCTCAGTGCCGCAGAGCAAGCAGCAATTGAACAAAGACTCGATCGCTTTGAGCAAGAAACCAGCAATGAAATTACCATCATTATTGTCGACAACCTTAATGACGATGAACCCTGGCATTACGCTACAGAAATTGGTGAAGTCTGGAAGGTTGGAAAAGCAGAAAAGGACAACGGCTTGGTGTTTTTAATCAAGCCTAACAAAGACAATGGTGGGCGTCAGGTTTATTTAGCACCTGGACGCGGTCTAGAAGCTGCAATTACAGACTTAGCTTGCCAAGATATCATTAGCCATGAGATTCTGCCCAACTTCAAAGAAGGTAATTATGCGCAAGGCATCAATCAGGCGCTCGATGTATTATTCAGTTTGGCAAAGGGCGAATACAATGAAAAAACTTACCGCGATGGCTTACAAAAAGACAAATTAAGGGGTGGTATGATCTCTTTGATCATTATCCTTATTGTGGTCTTTTTACTCATCAAACGTGGTGGTGGAGGCGGCACTACATTTGGCGGACGTCGAGGTGGTGGCCCAGGTTTCTTTTACTTTGGCGGCTTCGGCGGCGGCGGATTTGGGGGTGGTTCTTCAGGTGGCGGAGGCTTTGGTGGCTTCGGTGGCGGTAGTTTTGGCGGCGGTGGTTCTGGCGGAAGCTGGTAGGGTATGCTGAATAAATAGCCCAAGATTTATAAAAATAAAAAGCGTTAATATCATGAAAGTCTTAAACTCATCAGTCAATTTCTTTTACACCCTATTCTTCCTCTTGTTCTTTCAATTTAGCTTTGCGCAACAAATTCAGCAAATTGCATTTTATAACGTAGAAAATCTTTTTGACACGATTGATGGTCCAAATGACGACGCTGAATTTTTACCATCAGCAGAAAGCCAATGGAATGCTGAGAAGTACAACACCAAATTACAACAAATCAGACAAGTCATGGCAAGTCTTGATATGCCGCTGATCATGGGTGTCTGTGAAATAGAAAACAAAGTCGTACTCACCGATTTAATTGGGCAAGATAAACGCTACGACATCGTGCACTACGAAAGTCCAGACGCTCGCGGCATAGATGTAGGCTTAATGTATCGCAAAGATTTACTGAAACTCAAAGAATCTGGAAAGATTCGTTTTGTTTTACCCGGTGATTCCCTTCCGAGTACCCGTGACATCGTATGGGCACATTTCCAATACAAAAAAGAACACCTTTATGTGATGGTCAATCACTGGCCGAGTCGCAGGGGTGGCGCAGCAGAAAGCGCACCAAGAAGAATGGCTGCAGCCAAACAAGCGGCAAATTTCATTGACAGTATTCAAAAAGTAAACCCAACAGCAAAAATCATCTTTATGGGAGATTTAAATGATCATCCCCAAGATATTGGACCACAATTAATTGCATCTAAATTAACGCCGCTAATTACCAAAGAAAGCAACAGCTTTGGTGGGTCTTATAATTACAAGAATGAATGGGATGTACTCGACCACATCATGGTATCGAGCAATGCATTTACTGGGAAATTTCAAGTAAGCAAAGATGGCGGTCAAATACATGTTTTTCCGTATTTACTCACTGAATACAAAGGTCAAATAGTTCCGAACAGAACTTACGCAGGCCCCAAATATTTAGGTGGTTATTCTGATCACCTTCCGGTATCTATCCAAGTCATTTTACACCCTTAAGGCTTGCCTGACGGGATTTTTTGCTTGTAAAGAAATTTCTTTTGTGTAGACTCAAAAGGTCGGTAAATAAAATAAGCTGCTCCATTATGAACGCGTACTTTTTCGACGTAACGAAAAGCCATCTTGACTTTGTAATCAATTTGTCCCGTTTCTAAATCGATATGCCCCAGAAACGTATAGCCATCTTTCTGAAAAACAGCATATATTTTTCCTGTTACCTTGTCTTGTTGAAGGTTCTTTTGAAAGCCCGTCTCTTTAGCCTGGTAATGATGAAAAATTGATATTGACCTGAGCAAGATCCCTGACGCACTGTAGACGCGTAGCATGTCTTTCGGGTAGTCAAAAATGTAAATGGTGTCGTTTATCAAAAATAAAGGTGCATAGACCGGCTGGTAATACAACGATTGGGTAAAGTAATTGGCACCTACATATATTTCAGCGTCTATCCCTGTTTTGAGTTCTAAATTTTTAGCCCAAAGTTTGGTGCGCACATCTACCCATTTATATTCGGAGCGATACAGCTCCATCATGAGGTCATCCTGAATGTGCAAGATGGCTTTATAGGTAGAGTCTAGTTGGTCCATACTGCCATATTCAAATGCCGGATAAATGTCAGTGTAGCTCGAATAAAATTGTCGCGTTAGGCTTGTGTCTACGATAGGCGCAATGTACTTATAAAAATAATCTTTGGGAATGCTGCCCAGTTGAAGGCTTGAGTCGGTTCTTTGCAAGCCATACATATTGGAGGCTGTTTCCACATGGATGTTTGCACGGAAATCTCGTTTTAAAGCGCTCGCTCTTTCAGGGATGTTTTGTAAAAACAAGGTGGTGTCATTCCAAATACATTGGAGTTGCGCATCTTTTTGTAAGTTTTTTTCGTAGCTCAATAAATACAGTTCACCATTGGCGCCGAGTTCAAAATCAGCAACACTGTACCTTTTGGAAGCAAAAACTGTATCTGGCCGATGAGGCCGCACGTAAATAGTTTGTACTTCTTGTATCCGCTCTGCTTTCAAAAACAAAGTGAGCCGAATCGTATCTTTTGTAGGGTCTATTTGAATAATTTTTTCTCCACCTTGATAAATCGGATGCGAATAGGAAACCGCAAGATAAGTATAGGCAACAGGTTCTTTTAATTGATGGATAATGAAACCGTTTTGCAACGAGGTATCCAGTACTAATATGTTGTCGTTTGATTTTGCTAAATAAAATAGCTTGCAGGCCACATTAGGTATGGGCTCGTTTGTTTTGTTGTCTTTAAATGAAACTTCAGCACGTTGCGACCAAATAAAAGGTGCAAAACAGAGTAAAATAAAAGTGCAAAGCAGCCGCATATATCAAAGATGACTTCTATGCGAGAATTTCACAAGTTTAACAAACTTTAAGGATCCAGTTATCTGTGTCGGGAAGTTTGCCAGATTTGATGTCATCGAGGTATTCCTTGATGCGATTGGAAATTGTTCTAGACTCCAAGGATGGCAATTCTATTTTTTCATCGCGGTAGCCAATAAGTGCAATTTGCGCAATAGTAGCCGCCGTACCTGCTCCGAAAACTTCTTGTAGTGTACTGTTTTTGGCTGCTGATATGATTTCTTCAACAGCAACAGCCCTCTCCTCGACTGGAATACCCATTTTGTTAGCCACTTCAATGACTGTTCTTTTGGTTGTTCCTCTAAGGATCGTGTCGGCGTCTTCGGATGGTGTAATGAGCGTATCATTGATCACAAACATGATGTTCATGGTGCCTGATTCTTCAATGAAAGTATGCGTTTTGGCGTCAGTCCAGACCAATTGGTGGAATCCTTCTTGCTGGGCAAGCTTGGCGGGATACAAGGATGCTCCGTAGTTGCCAGCAGCCTTTGCACGACCAACTCCGCCGATGGCAGCACGCGTGTAATGTTCTTCAATTTTAACACGAACTGGTTCTGCATAATAAGCGCCAACCGGAGAATTGATGATGACAAATTTGTAAGTATCTGACGGTTTGATACCGACAAATTCATCGGTAGCAAACATGAACGGTCTGATATATAGCGCGTAGCCCGGGTTGTCGGTTACCCAAGCTTGATCTACGGCAACTAGTTGCTTGACCGCCTCAATAAAAAGTTCTTCAGGTACCGCAGGCATACACATACGGGCTGCCGATTCTGCAAAACGGTGTGCATTGAGCTCGGGTCTAAAGAGAACAACGTCCTTTTTTTCATTTCTATAAGCTTTCATTCCTTCAAATATGGACTGGCCATAATGAATGGCAGACATTGCTGGGTGCATGTCAATAGGGCCGAATGGAATGATTTCTCCTTGCTGCCAAGCACCGTTTGCATATTCCATGACAAACATGTGGTCAGTAAAGATTTTACCGAAAGGTAGGTTGTTCCAATCTACGCTTTCAATTTTGCTTTGAGCTGCTCTGTGCACAGGAAAAGCGGTACTTGCTGCGGACATAATTTTGTTAATTGATGCGCGAATATACGGCTATTTAACTGAGCAAACAACTTATTGGAGTTATTGACACAATCCTTAACTTTACTTTTTTATTCCTTTTCATTTCAGACATTAGCATTGGAAGCAGCACGTCAGATTTTACAACAATATTGGGGCTTTTCTGAGTTCAGACCGAGTCAAGAACCCATTATTGAGGCGGCGCTTACAGGAAAAGATACTTTAGCGTTATTGCCAACCGGAGGTGGAAAATCAATTTGCTTTCAAGTACCGGGTTTGGTAAGAACAGGTGTTTGTGTAGTTGTCTCGCCGTTAATTGCCCTCATGCAAGATCAGGTCGAGCAATTGCAGTTGCGCGGTATTAAAGCCAAAGCGATTACAAGTGGCATGAGTTACAAAGAGCTCGATCAAACCCTTGATAACGCACGTTTTGGTGGTCTTGATTTTCTATATACTTCGCCTGAAAGGTTGCAGTCTACCCTCTTTATCGAACGATTCAAGCGCATGAAAGTCTCATTGTTGGTCATTGACGAAGCCCACTGCATCTCTGAATGGGGACACGACTTCAGGCCTTCGTTTCGGCAAATCTCTAAACTGCGTAAAATCCAGCCAGACGTACCCGTTCTTGCACTCACCGCAACTGCTACCAAACAAGTACAGTCCGATATTCTTGCGCAACTTGAGATGCCTAAAGCCTTGATCCTTGAAGCGCCATTCATTCGTGAAAATCTACAGTATTTAGTACGACATGCTGCCAATAAAATTCCGGAAATTATTGCTATTTGTGAACAGACCAATGAAGTTGGGATTGTCTATTGTCAAACCAGGAAAAATGTCAAAGAAGTAGCCCGGCAGCTTCATGCAAATGGAATCAGTTGTGGTGTGTATCATGGCGGCATGAGCGCAGATGACCGGAGTCAGATGCTCAAAGATTGGCTCTCAGAAAAACGCAGAGTCATGGTTGCTACCAATGCCTTTGGAATGGGAATCGACAAACCCAACGTGCGCTTTGTACTGCATTATGATGTGCCCAATTCCCCGGAAGCTTACTTTCAAGAGGCTGGCCGTGCTGGACGCGATGGCCAAGCTGCCTATGCCCTTTTGTTATATAACGAGGCCGAACTTCAGGCACTTGAAACACAGCACGCGCAACGATTCCCAGCAGCAGAGCGCGTGTTATATGTTTACAGGGCATTGGCCAATTACCTTAAAATTGCAATTGGCTCCGGAAAAGACGAAGCCTATCCTTTTGACCTCAATGCCTTCTGCCAGACATTTGAGCTGAAAGAACAAGAAGTATTTTATGCGCTGAAACTACTCGAACAAAACGGGAATGTCAGTTTGTCGGAAAGTTTTTTTCAGCAAACTCGGGTGCAAATCATTGTAAGCAACGAAGTGCTGTACAATTTCCAGGTTCAGCACGAACAATTCCAGTCCTTGTGCACGCTGCTCATCCGAACTTATTCTGGGATTTTTGATCAGCTCACCCCTATCCATGAACAGCAAATTTGTCAAAGACTAAAAATCAATGAAAAGCGTTTGGATGAACAGATGGAAATCATGCAAAAAAACGGCCTCATCGAATACAGCAAAAAGAGCAATCTTCCGGTACTTACTTTTACAAGTGAACGGCTCCCGGAATCTTATTTTAACCTGAGGCCAGACATCTACCTGACTCAGAAAAATACTTCGCTGACCAAACTCCAAGCCATGCAAGCCTATTGCACCGCTTCAAAATGCAGAAGCCAGCAACTGATTGCTTACTTTGGCCAAGAAGCTCTGCCGTGCGGACACTGTGATGTTTGTCAGCCGCTTGCGCTCAATGAGGTCAACCTTTTTGCTTTTCTTTCCGAAGCACGAAGTTTACAAGAGCTTCAGGCACACTTTTTTTGCAGTAAAGCTGCATTAGAAATCCTCATTAGACCACATTTATTAACCGAAAAAATCAAATACAGCGCAGGAAAATTCTACCTCTAATTTGCGCTTATGTTTGAAACATCGAAACCCGAGCAACAAGTAACGGGGCTACATTGGCTTGTACTTTTATTGCCATTTATTCTTGGTCTCTATCTTGCTGACTTCCGTCAAAATACGGACAAGCTGCTATATCTGATTCAAGTTTTTTCTGCACTCATCCTTCTGCTATGGCTCTTGCTTATACTCATTAAAAAGCTTGCTTTGCTATTGAGAATTCTGTTAGTGACCTCCTTCTTTCTGGTTGGATACTGGCACATGTATTTAGCAGAACTGAACTGGGTTCAGACCTCCGCTGTAAATATTCCTCCACTCAAAGTTGCACGTATACAGATTCAAGATGTCGCTACAAAAAAAAATGGGCAACTCCTTATCGGAAGATTGCGCTATTTAACAGCACAACATGAAAAGAATATCCCGATTCAAGTCTATACCAACAGGCGCACAGCCCTCAGTTGTGCAGATGAATTATGGGTAAACATCAAAGCTGAGCCTATTGAAAATGACAAATACCCGGGTGCTTTTGACCTCGAGCGCTATTTACAATTCAAAGGAGTGACGCATCAGGCATATTTGGACAGTACGCAAATTTGGAGCGTTCAAAAAAAGCCTACTTCAAGTTCTTTTTCAGTTCTTCTAAAAAAACAAAGCAAGACCTTAAGTGAGTTGTTTGATAAGTACTTAAATGGAGAGGCTGCAGATATCGCTATTGCATTAATTGTTGGTGATAGAAGCGGTGTCGATGAAAAGTCTAAACAAGCGTTTCAAGGAACAGGCTCGATGCACATCATGGCCGTTTCAGGAATGCACATTGCTTTGCTTCTGAATGTTTTGTTCAAGTTTTTTACCTTTTTTGGATCTTGGGTCAATCGGCGTGTGGTTATCTTTTTACTCTTGCTGCTTATTTGGTATTATGCCTTTTTAACTGGGCTTTCTGCAGCAGTATTGAGAAGTGTGGTGATGTTTTCATTTCTGCTTCTCGGACAGCTTTCAGGGCGGCAAGTTTCATCGCTCTTGCTACTCTATTTCTCCGCTTTTTGCCTCTTATTATTCGAACCTCTTTTGTTGTTTGACCTTGGTTTTCAGCTTTCCTACGTGGCGATGTGGGGCATTTTTGTACTCTATCCGAAAATCAATGCATGGTTTGTTTTTAGATGGGCTTATCTGCAAACCCTTTGGGAAGGAACAGCCTTGGGAGTAGCAGCGACACTCAGTACTGCCCCACTTACCCTCTACTACTTTCATACTTTCCCCAACTATTTTGCCATTGCCAATTTGTTTTTAATGACGCTCTCGAGTTTCATTTTAATTGTGGGCATGCTTTTTCCTCTCTTTACTTCAATTCCTTATGTCAATCAACTCGTGGGTATTGTTTTTGAAAAAAGCATTGATTTGCTTTTAGGGATCATGGATTTTTTTGCCCAACTTCCAGGAGCCCTTGCTCAAGGATTTCATTTCCATTTTTCATGGGTTTTGGCATGTTGGATAGCCCTGTACTTATGGAGTCAGGCCAAAGCGCCCATTTGGCAAAAAACGGCTTATCTTTTTGCTGCATTATTTTTGACTGAACTTAGCCTGCAACGCATAGCTCATTACAATTCAAATCAGCTATTCTTGGTTTCAAAAGAAAAAATATTCGTGGTGAAACAACGCGGTCAACTCCATTTATTTGAACGAGCGCGTCAAAAACAAAATCACTATTTAAAACAGGGTTTTGAGACCTATTTTGGGGTTCAAGCACAAGAAATAAAAGTTAAAAAACAACGCTTTTATTGGTTTTCACCTGATGTAAAATTGAAAATAACAACACTGAAAACCGCCGAAATAACTGTTTTCGCTATGGCACAAGAACAAGACCTTCACATCTATTGACCAAGAATTTTATCTTTGTCTAAATTTTGAAGCAATGAAATTACTGAGCCCGAAACAAGTGCATTTGGCCCAACAAGCGCAAAAAGACTTATTATTGATTGACATCCGTGAGCCCTATGAATATCAAAATTGCCAAATTGAAGCACTCCGCATCCCGATGGCTGATTTTGCAACAACCTTCCCTACCCTGCCAACACACGAGCAAATTGTCATTATGTGTCAGTCTGGCAGACGCGCCGAAGCATTGGTTAATTTCATGGAGACGGAATTTGCCGCTCAAAATATATATGTGCTCGAAGGCGGACTCAATGCATGGATAAATGAAGTAGATCCTCAACTAAGCTGCGAATAAGATGTCTGGCCTACTGCAACTTTTAGATTTCATTTTGCATATCGATGCATATTTGTTTGTACTTATTCAAGATTACGGTATCTGGATTTACGCCATCTTATTCCTGATAATTTTTGTAGAAACCGGATTGGTTTTTATGCCACTTTTGCCCGGCGATTCTCTGCTTTTTGCAGCGGGCACTTTCTGTGCGGGCGTTATGCAAGACAATGAATTAGCGCAACTGAATCTTTGGTTGGTTTTGAGCTTATTGATTTTCGCAGCCATTATTGGAGATGCCGTTAATTACTTAATTGGCAAAAACTTTGGTCTGAAATTGGCCCAAACAAAAATTCGCAATTACCAACTGATCAACGAGAAACACCTGCAAAAAACCCATGAATTCTTTGAAAAACACGGGCCAAAAACAATCATCATTGCGCGTTTTGTTCCGATTGTCAGGACTTTCGCACCTTTTGTAGCCGGAATAGCTCAAATGCGCTACAGTACTTTTTTTAAATTCAATGCGCTAGGCGGAACGCTATGGGTCATCTCCTTGACTTTACTCGGTTATTTCTTTGGAAACTTGCCTTTTGTTCGCAATAATTTCGAAACGGTCATCTTTGGCATCATTGGGCTTTCTTTGTTGCCGATGGTCATCGCGGTACTCCGTGAAAAATTAAAAAAGGATTGACCAGTACAACCTTTCTGGATTGTTGAATTTGATTCAGGAACTCCGGGCTTAATGGCTTATCGACCGAAACTCTTCTCTTAAAATAGCCGCACCAATTTCTGTTGGGAATTGTGGCAGTTGGGCAGTGATTTCAAGAATTTTAGCGCTCAGTTCTGTCGCGCTTGCGTTTGCCTCTAGCGCACTAGCAGCCATATTAATGACTCTTATCACCTCTTCTTTGGATTGCACCAAGGCTCTCCAGGCTTGCTCAGAAACAAATAATTGTTGGGCAATGTTGTGCTCAAATTCGTCGCGGACTGTCTGAAGTAAAACAGTTTGTTGCATTTTAGCAGTGGCTTGTACTTGCAAGACTCTGAGTGTTAAGTGTGCCGGGTGTAAGCGCTCTAACAATAAGATAAGGCGCTGGTAGGCTTCGAGCTTGCTGGGCAAATAGAAACTTTGTTTTTGCTCCTTGAGTTGACTTTGTATTTTCCAAACATCATGGTCGTGTTGGCGCTTTAAAAACAAATAAACCGTTGCTACAGTAGCGCTACTGACAAATAAAAAAGCAAAAAGCACAATCCAAGTTTCCATCCGTAAATTTTTCACAAAGATAGGTCTTTCGCCTTTTGAGCAAGCTTTGGTTTCGGACTTTCTCTTATTTTTACAACATGAATCAATTGCTATTACCCGGAATTTTACTGCTCTATTTTTTGCTGCTCTTGGCCATTGCCTATTTCACCTCCAAAAACGCCACTTCCCATAGTTTTTTCACGGGCGATAAAAAAAGCCCTTGGTATTTAGTAGCTTTTGGCATGATTGGCACTTCACTTTCAGGGGTTACTTTTGTCTCGGTTCCTGGCTCTGTAAGCTTGGGCGCTTGGCACTACTACCAGCTGGTGCTTGGTTTTTTTGCGGGTTATTTTGTAGTCGCTTATGTCTTGTTGCCGCTTTATTACAAATACCAGCTCAATTCTATTTATCGCTATCTAGAATTAAGACTAGGTTTGAAGGCCTATATTTGGGGCGCCGGGTATTTCATCTTATCGCGCACACTTGGGGCTACGGTTCGGCTATATCTCGTTATTAACGTATTGCAATTATTTGTTTTTAAACCACTTGGTATTGAGTTTTGGCAAGCAACCTTATTGATTGTTTTGATGATTCTCGCCTACACACTCAAAGGTGGGGTAAAAACCATCGTTTGGACAGACACCTTGCAAACTTTCTTTATGCTTTTGGCATTGGTCATTTGCATTTTCTCTTTACAAGACCATTTAGGCCTGAGTTGGACACAACTCTGGACCGATCTTCAAGTTCAAAAACTCACCGCAATCTGGAGTACTGATCCTAACGCCAGTGACTTCTTTTTAAAAGACTTTTTGGGTGGTGCTTTCATTACCATTGCCATGACAGGCCTGGACCAAGAAATGATGCAAAAAAATATCAGCGTCAAGACACTCAAGGACGCCCAGAAAAATATGATCGTCTTTAGTTTTACGCTCCTGTTTGTCAATGCTTTATTTTTGCTTTTAGGCAGTGTGCTCGTATTGTTTGCTCAAAAAAACGGCTTGCAAATTGCCCCTGACGACCTCTTTCCTCATGTCGTTCAGCACTATTTGCCTTTTGGCGTATTTGTCATTTTCATTGTTGGCCTCATCTCTGCATTGTTCCCTTCCGTAGATGGTGCAATCACCGCCTTAACAGCTTCTTTTTGCATTGATATCCTGGGCTTTGAAAGAAAAGATCTTCCTGAACAACGTCGCCAACAACTTAAAAAATGGGTACACCTCAGTTTTGCTGCGCTTTTCACTTTGTTCGTATTTTTATTCAAATGGGTTGATGACAAAAACATTGTCAATTTGATCTTTTTGATTGCTGGCTATACTTACGGCCCTCTATTAGGCTTGTTTAGTTTTGGCATATTAACCAAGCTAAAAGTTCACACCCAAAGCATTCCATTCATTGTCATAGGAGCGCCGCTTTTGTGTTACCTCCTGAGTCAAAACGCCGTTATCTTTGGAGAAAAATTCCAATTTGGAAAAGAATTGCTCTTGATCAACGGAGCCCTTACCTTTTTACTCTTGGTTCTTAGTAGCTTTGTATTTAAAAGTCCAAAAAATGAAACTACTGCTCTCTGATCAAAACGCACATCTCAAATTTGCTCCCCTTACGCTTACCAGGCCGGTGGGTGCCTTGCGCTGTGGGCTATTTACCAACGCAGAGCGCTGGCTTCAATGGTTAGGGGAAGTAGAAATTGGATACGAAACAGAAAGCTATCTACAAGCCAAATTTCCGCTGATCGATGGCGTCAAAATTTCGGCGCAGCTCATTCCTAACGAAGAATTTGCAATGGCAGTAAGGCATCTTCCTGTCAATACCGGACTTTACCTAAATGGCGTCTTGCTAGCCCAGCACGGAACACCACAAGAAAAAATAAGTTACATCGGTCAAGAACCACTAATGTTGACCGAACGCTGGGACCTCTTTCAACAAAATGAGGCCATTTTAAAAGCCGATTTTGAGTTGTATACAGCCAATAAACAATCGGCAAAACTCTCCCAAACAAACACACTAATTGGCCCCAAAGACCAACTTTTCATAGAAGAAGGTGCGCAAGTTGAAGGAGCCATCCTCAATACCAAACAGGGCCCCATTTACATTGGTAAAAATGCAGAAATTATGGAAGGCGCCATGCTGCGTGGCCCTCTAGCTGTTTTAGATGGCGCCGTTGTAAAAATGGGTGCCAAAATTTATGGCGCTACTACCATTGGTCCTGAGTGCCGTATTGGTGGCGAAGTAAGCAATTCAATATTTCATGGCTATTCTAACAAAGGACACGACGGTTTTATAGGCAATGCCTTGATCGGAGAATGGTGCAATTTGGGTGCAGATACCAATTGCTCTAACCTCAAAAACAATTACGGCCTGATCAACACCTACAGTTACGAAACCCAAACGCAAGTCAAAACGCCTTTGCAATTCATGGGAGTCTGTATGGGTGACCACTCTAAAACCGCCATCAATGTGCAATTGAATACCGCTACCGTTATAGGTGTTTGCGCCAATATTTTCTCGAGCGGATTCCCCGACAAGTTCATTCCTTCTTTTTCTTGGGTTGGCGACGACAACACCGAAGCATATCAATTAGCTAAAGCTGTGGAAGCTGCAAAAGCAATGATGTCTAGAAGAAATATTGCATTTAGCGCAGCAGATCAACTTATTTTCGAAACTATTTACAAATAGCACTGACTTTTTAGCAGTTGAGCAATTTTGGCATATTCCTTGCCAAGTCTGTTGTAAATTAAACAAAAAGGGTACTTGTCACTATACTAAGCATATTGCTGACAAACTGTCCGATACTTTTTCAATATTATGAGCGAATTATTTGACCACGGTTTTTTTGGTATGTCTGGCTACGATTCAGATGCTGAATTCATTCCACTCATCACGGCAGAAGAGGAAGAGCACATGAACAACCAAGAGTTCCCAGATGAGCTCCCAATTTTACCCCTGCGCAACAACGTTTTGTTCCCTGGAGTGGTTATTCCAATTACTGTCGGCCGTGACAAAAGCATCAAGCTCATACAAGAAGCCAACAAAGGCTCAAAAATCATCGGTGTGGTTTCTCAGAAAAATCAAGATGTAGAAACACCTCAATTTACTGACCTTCATCAAATTGGAACAGTTGCACAAATCATCCGTTTGCTCAAAATGCCAGATGGCAGTTCTACGGTGATCATTCAAGGTAAGCGTCGTTTTGAAATGCTACAGGCCACACAAACCGAGCCCTACATGAAGGCAAAAGTGAAGGTGCTTTCCGAAAAACCGCTCGATCCAGCTAATAAAGAACTCGAGGTGATGTTCAGCACCATCAAAGATTTAGCGTTGCAAATCATCCGAGAAAGTCCTAATATTCCATCTGAAGCACAGTTTGCCATAGGAAATATAGACAGCCCAACTTTCCTCGTAAATTTCATCTCATCTAACATGAATGCCGACGTCTCAAAAAAACAAGCAATGCTTGAAGAGATGGATATGAAAAAACGCGTTCTGTTAGTCCTAGAGCACCTCACTGCCGAAGTGCAATTGCTCGAAATGAAAAACGAAATTCAGAACCGTGTCCGCAAAGACCTCGACAAACAACAGCGCGAATACTTCTTGCACCAGCAAATGCGCACCATCCAAGACGAACTCGGAGACAATCCGCAAATACAAGATGTCCGCGAATTAGAGCAGCGTGCAACCCTCAAAAAATGGGACGATCGCGTGGGCAAGCTTTTTCAGAAAGAACTCGATAAGCTCCAACGCATGAACCCGCAAGGCGCCGAATATACAGTTCAACTCAACTACCTCGATTTATTACTCGACCTTCCTTGGGGAGAATTTACCAAAGACCTACTCGATCTCAAGCGCGCCAAGAAAATCCTAGAACGCGATCATTTTGGCCTTGAAAAAGTCAAAGAACGCATTTTAGAATATTTAGCAGTTTTGAAATTAAAAGGCAACATGAAAGCGCCTATTTTGTGTTTCTATGGCCCTCCAGGGGTAGGTAAAACTTCTTTAGGTAAATCTATCGCAGAAGCATTAGGGCGTAAGTATGTACGTATGTCGTTAGGTGGTTTACACGATGAAGCAGAAATCAGAGGGCATCGCAAAACCTATATTGGAGCTATGCCAGGGCGCGTCATCCAAAACTTGAAAAAATCAGAAAGTGCCAACCCGGTCTTTGTACTTGACGAAATTGATAAATTGGGCCGCAGCAACCACGGCGACCCATCCTCTGCTCTTTTAGAAGTCCTTGACCCTGAGCAAAATGGCAATTTCTACGACAACTATGTCGAAACCGAATTTGACCTATCAAAGGTTTTGTTTATTGCTACAGCTAACAATTTATCTCAAATTCAGGGCCCCTTGCTAGACCGCATGGAAATCATTGAAGTCAATGGATATACCCTTGAAGAGAAAGTAGAAATTGCCAAAAGACACCTATTACCCAAGCAATTGGCGGCGCATGGCATCACAAAAACCGACATAGAGGTCGACAAGAAAATTTGGCAAAAACTCATCGAAAGCTACACTTTTGAATCTGGGGTGCGTGGCCTTGATAAATTGGTGGCCAAATTGGTGCGCAACAGAGCCCGTCAAATTGCCATGGAAGAATCCTTTGAAGTACCATTGCGCGAACAAGACCTTTTTGACTTCCTAGGAGCAGGCCGTTCGCGCACCAAATACGACAACAATGAAGTTGCTGGTGTGGTAACAGGTTTGGCCTGGACTGCAGCCGGAGGCGATATCTTATTCATTGAGTCACTCATTTCAAAAGGTGTTGGCAAGCTAACCCTTACAGGAAATCTTGGTGATGTCATGAAAGAATCTGCAGTCATTGCACTAGAATTCTTAAAGAGCAACCACGACCTACTTGGGCTTGATGCCGCGTTATTTAGCGCTTATAACGTACACATCCACGTTCCTGAAGGAGCCACACCAAAAGATGGGCCAAGCGCAGGTATCACCATGCTCACCGCTTTAGCTTCTTTGTTTACTCAAAGACGCGTGCGTAAAAACTTAGCGATGTCCGGTGAAATTACACTCAGAGGCGAAGTCTTGCCGGTGGGCGGCATCAAAGAGAAAA
>CAYPVA010000016.1:0-19501 GCA_964414045.1 uncultured Lishizhenia sp.
AAGTGATCAACAGACCAATCAAAAAGGTTCCTTCCTTGCGCGATATCACCATCGCGAATGTATTTTTTGAAAACTCTACCCGCACGCGTTTGTCTTTTGAATTAGCAGAAAAAAGACTTTCCGCCGATGTCGTTAACTTTAGTGCAGCCGGTTCTTCTGTCAAAAAAGGAGAAACATTGGTAGATACTGTCAATAATATTTTGGCCATGAAGGTCGATATGGTTGTCATGCGTCATCCAAACCCCGGTGCAGCCAAATTTCTCTCGCAAAAAATCAAAGCAAGGGTTGTCAATGCCGGAGACGGCACCCATGAACACCCGACCCAAGCGCTCCTTGATGCCTTTTCAATTCGTGAAAAGTTGGGTTCTGTAGAAGGTAAAAAAGTAGTCATTGTCGGAGATATCTTGCATTCCAGAGTTGCCCTCAGTAATATTTATTGCCTTCAAAAACTTGGTGCTGAAGTCATGGTATGTGGTCCTAGCACCCTGATCCCAAAATATATATCTGAATTGGGCGTGAAAGTCTCCCACAACCTCCGCGAAGCTCTTGAATGGTGCGATGTCGCTAACATGTTGCGCATTCAGCTCGAACGTCAAGACATCAAATTTTTTCCGTCACTTCGCGAATATGCTGCTCTTTTTGGGCTTAACAAAGAACTCCTTGACAGCTTATCCAAAGAAATTATTGTGATGCACCCAGGCCCGATCAATCGTGGCGTTGAGATCACAAGTGATGTTGCTGATTCCAAGCAAAGTATCATTCTCGACCAAGTTGAAAATGGTGTTGCGGTGCGCATGGCCGTAATTTATTTGCTTGCCGCCAAGATCGAAAGATAATTTTTCTACTTTTGACTAAATCATTGTCAATGAATTTTTCGGTAGACCCTCAGGGTGAATTTGTTATTGTAACCTGCGAAGTTGAAAAACTTGACGCCAACAATGCCCCTGAATTGAAAGCGCATTTTCTTCAGCTCAATAAAGTAGGCACCAACTTCATTGTACTCGACCTCAGCAAAACCAAATACTGTGATTCCTCTGGCCTTTCTGCTGTGCTCATTGCCAATCGGCTTTGCAAAGACACCAACGGCGGTTTTGCCCTCACAGGCTTGCAGCCCAATGTGCGCAAATTAGTCGAAATTGCACAGCTAGACAAAGTACTCACAATTGGTCATTCTAAAAACGACGCCCTAGACTTACTTGCCAAGTGAGTTTTGAACTCCATATTCTTGGCTCAGGCGCTGCATTGCCCACCGGAAAGCGCAATGCAAGTGCACAATATGTCAATTGTAATGAACGTCATATTTTAATCGATTGCGCAGAGGGCACCCAACAACAACTTCGAAAGTTTGGCCTGAGACTGCAAAAAATTCAGCTCATTTTGATTTCTCACCTTCACGGTGACCACTTTTTCGGCTTACCTGGCTTGCTATCTACCATGCATTTACTTGGTCGTGACAAACGCCTCGATATATATGGTCCACCAGGATTAGAAAACCTCATTAAAAATATGCTAGAAGCGGGTGGACATCCCATCCAATTTAATCTTGTATTTCATGAACTTGTGCCCGGGCCAAGTACCCTTATTTTTGAGGACCGACTTATTCAAATTGAAGCATTTGCACTCAAACACCGCATCCCTACCTTAGGCTATAAAATTTCAGAAAAACAAAAATTACTCAACCTCGATAAAAACGCAATTAGTCAGGCTGGTTTACTCATTGAGGATCTGCCAAAATTGAAGGCCGGTATGAATATCGAAAGAGCTGGCAAAGTATACAACTACCTCGACTACACATTGCCCGCCTTACCGAGCTATAGCTATGCTTACTGCTCGGATACAAAACCTGCTTTAGCTTATTTAGAGGCCATCAAAGGTTGTGATTTACTTTACCATGAAGCAACCTTTACAGAACAGCATAAAGAACGTGCCAAAAGCACGTATCATTCTACAGCGCAACAAGCTGCTAAACAAGCAAAAGAGGCGAACTGCAAACATTTAATTTTGGGGCATTTTTCGTCGAGATATGACGATACACTACAGCACCTGAAGGAGGCAAAAACCATCCACGATTCAGTACTTGCTGCAGAAGACGGGCTACATATCGTTTTAGGCGCTTGGAGCAATTATTTTTGAGCCCGGCGGTAAAAAACCAATGCAATAATTGCAAAAAGAATGTTTGGTAACCAAACGGCAAGCAATGTTGAAAGACCAACTTTGGTCGCTGCAACGGTAAGCATTTTCATCGCGAATATATAGACAAATACGAAGGCCAAACCAATTGCAATATCCAAACCGATTCCGCCGCGTTTTTTTTGTGAGGCCACAGAAACACCAATGATGGTCAGGATATAAGTGGCAAAAGGAAAAGCAGTTCTGGTGTGTAATTCTATTTCAAACTCCGGGACTAACTTGGACCCTTTGATTTTTTCTCGTTCAATAGCCGCTTTCAATTCTGAATAGGTCAAGGCTTGTGCAGCGTTTTCCCTCTGGGCCATTTCATCAATGCGGTAAGTAAAAATGGTGTCCTTTGTTTGTCCGTGCACCAAAAGACCTTTCGGAAAGCGGTAATCTTTTTCGTAATAATCTGTAAGCTTCCATTTATTGGTACCGGGAGTGTTTTGGGCAAAGCGTGCACGTAAAAAATAAATAGGCTCCTGATCTTTAGACCATTTTTGAATAGTGAGGTCGTGGATGCGCTGGTCTTGACCTGAGTAATTCGAGAAATAAACCAGCTCATTACCGGGATACTCTGCCTGATAGTTATCTACGGTAAGTATGTCTCGGTAATATTTCTCTTCAAAAGCCAGCCGCACTTTGTTGGTTCTGGGTACAATGAAATGATTGAGTATCAAGGAAAGGATGGTCAGGATGGTTGCACCAATGAAATAAGGCCTTAAAAACCGTGCTACTGGCCTTCCTGAAAACCAAATCGGAATGATTTCAGTGTCTTGGGCCATTTTAGCCGTAAACCAAATCACCGACAAGAAAATAATCATCGAAGAAAAGGTATTGCCGTAATACAACACAAAGGTGATGTAATACTTGAAAAAGATTTCGTTGATCGGTGCTTTATTCGAGATGAATTCGCTGAGTTTTTCTGAAATGTCAAAAACGACCGATAATAGCATAATGAGGCCCAGCATGAAAAAAAACGTGCCAAGAAACTTCTTGATGATATAGCGGTCTATCCGTTTGAGCATCTTACAGCCGTTGTCCGAGTTTTTGAACTACTTGATTTTTCCATGATAAAAATTCACCGCTTGCTATTTTCTCGCGGGCTACACGCATCAGTTCTAAATAAAAGGCCAAATTGTGTATGGTGGCAATTTGAATGCCTAAATATTCGCCTGTTTTAATGAGGTGACGCAAATAAGCTTTGGTGTATACTTGATCTACCCAAACTGAACTACTCGGATCAAGTGAAGAGAAATCCTTGGCCCATTTTTCATTTTTAATATTGATGGTGCCTTCCCATGTATACAAGAGCCCATGTCTGGCATTTCTGCTCGGCATCACACAATCGAACATATCTACACCCAACGCAATGCTCTCTAATAAGTTAGTTGGCGTCCCAACACCCATGAGGTATCTTGGCTTGTCTTTTGGTAGAATATTGCATACGAGGTCGGTCATTTCGTAGAGGTCTTCGTCGGGTTCACCTACAGAAAGCCCACCTATAGCATTTCCGACAGCGTCAAATTCTGAAATTGCATGCGCTGAAGCTTCTCTAAGATCTTTATAGGTGCTACCTTGTACTATTGGAAACAATGCTTGTTCATAACCGTATTTAGGTTCAGATTCATCCATTGCTGTAAAACAACGCTTTAACCAACGGTGCGTGAGGTGCATGGATCGTTTGGCGTAGGCATAATCACAGGGATATGGCGTACATTCATCAAATGCCATGATGATATCTGCACCTATGCTGCGTTGAATTTCGATGGCGCGCTCTGGCGTGAAAAAATGATAACTGCCGTCTATGTGCGATTGAAACTTAACGCCTTCTTCTTGAATTTTTCTGGATCCGGATAGTGAATAGACTTGATAGCCCCCACTATCTGTTAAAATGGGGCGTTCCCAACCAATGAATTGATGCAAACCACCTGCAGCCTCGAGTACGTCAGTGCCTGGGCGCAAGAACAAATGGTAAGTATTACCCAAAATAATTTGTGCATTGATGTCATCTCGCAATTCTTGCTGATGGACACCTTTTACAGAGCCGACTGTGCCGACAGGCATAAAAATTGGCGTTTCTATTGTACCGTGTGCTGTATGAAGCCTTCCTAAGCGAGCTTTTGTGTGCGGATCTTGATGTAAAAGGTCAAAGTGCATAAAAATGTTGAAAAATACCTGAGACAAAGATACGCGTATTTGATTTGACTGAACATCTTTGTAGTCTACAGATGGAACTCATACCCGAATTTAAACTAGACTACTGGACACTCTTGTTTGTGTTACTTTGCTTGTTGGCAAGTATTCAACTATTTTACACCTTTCATTTTTATGCGCGCTGGGCCTTTTTCAAAAAGAAAAACGGCAATAGCCAAGGGCATTTCCCACCTGTTTCAGTTATTATTGCTGCGCGCAATGAATCCGATAATCTCTATGAAAATTTGCCCCATATTTTATGTCAAGATTATCCTGATTTTGAAGTAATTGTAGTCAACAATCAAAGTATAGACGACAGCAACTGGATCCTTATCGCTTTTGCGCGTCAGTTTCCGCGTTTAAAAGTTGTAGAGCTCAGCAAAAGCCCTCACCTCAGACCCGGTAAAAAACTTCCAATTACGCTAGCTATCAAAGCGGCAAAACACGAGCATTTTGTCCTCACCGATGCCGATTGCAAACCCGCATCTAGCTCCTGGTTAAAAGAAATGATGTCCGCTCGTACGACACAACAAGAACTTGTCATTGGCTATAGCCCATTTTCGAGAGAAAAGGGTTTCTTAAATCGCTTGGTACGCTATGACAACACTTGGCTTGCTGCTTCTTCAAATGCCTACGCATTGGGCAACTTGCCTTACAAAGCCAATGGCCGCAACATCGCCTACAGTAAACAACTTTTCCAAAAGACCAACGGTTTCAAAAACCATTACGCCATCATCCCCGGTGACGACGACCTCTTTTTGAATGATGCCATGCGTTATACAAAACCAGCGCTATGCACTGAAGCCACTTCTTTTGTACATGCACATGCACCAAAAACCTGGAGTGCTTGGCTGCGTCAGAAGGCTAAACACCATGCTACTGCTGCGCGTTACAGCTTTATTAAAAGACTGTTGTTAGGAATCTATCCTACGAGTGTGGTTTTACTATGGATATCTTTTGTTGCTTTGTTGTTCAATAAAGCTTTCCTTCCCATAAGTGGCGGAATCTTTTTGAGCACTTTGGTCATTAAGTGGTGGTTGCAGGGTCGTGGTTTGAATAAATTAGGCGAGAAAAAGCTCGGTTTATTTTTCCCATTTTGGGACCTACTGCACAGCATATTAATGCCAGTCATTTATTACATATCCGAAAGGCAAAAGTATTACCGATGGTAGAAAACGAGCACTTATCAGAAAAAGCCAAACAAGATCTTCATCTGGTGACGGCAGCCAGAAACGGCAGTCAGAGTGCCTATGCCGAGCTCATGGATCGCTACCGCGATTCTATTTATTTTATGATGCTCAAAATGGTCAAAAACCAAGACGACGCCGACGACCTGACCATCGAAGCTTTTGGCAAAGCCTTTGCACGTCTAGACCAATACTCACCGAGCTTTGCTTTTAGTACATGGCTCTTTAAAATTGCCTCCAATAACTGCATCGATTTTATTCGTAAAAAACGCATCGAGGTGACATCCATCGACAGAGGTATTACCACCAATGATGGCGAGCGCATGCGCATCGATGCCAAATCTCAGACGCTAAACCCCGAGGAGAGCATTATACACGGCCAAAGATTGGTACACATGCGCTTATTAGTAAGTAAACTCAAGCCAAAATACCGTGAGCTTGTCGAGAAGCGTTATTTCGAGGAGAAAAGCTACGAAGAAATCGCAGAAGAAATGGACCTCCCATTGGGCACGGTGAAGGCGCAACTCTTTAGAGCACGCGATTTCTTGGCAGCCATGATGGAAAAAACCAAAGACAGTATTTAATGGAGCTAATTGAGCGCTATTTTCCTGAACTCAGTACTGAACAGAAAGCACAATTCGCCAAACTTCCGGCGCTCTATGAGCACTGGAATGCTCAAATCAATGTCATTTCAAGAAAAGATACGGCACATTTCATGGAAAGACATGTTTTGCATTCATTAGCAATTGCTAAAATACAACAGTTTCTTCCTGGAAGTTCCGTTTTAGACATCGGTACAGGTGGCGGTTTTCCTGGTATTCCGTTGGCAATTTTATTTCCTGAGGTTGATTTTCACCTTGTAGACTCCATTGGAAAAAAAATTAAAGTTGTTCAGGAAGTTGCCGCAAGTCTTGGACTCATGAATGTAAAAGCAACACATTGTAGAGCTGAACAAATCAAAGAGCGCTATGATTTTATTGTGAGCAGAGCCGTGACCCAGATGCCTATGTTTTTAACTTGGGTAAAAGGAAAAAGCAAACCAAAAAATCTACACGAACACAAAAATGGCATTCTTTATTTGAAGGGTGGTGATTTAACGGAAGAGTTAGCCGGCCTCAAATACCCAATCAAACGCTATCCAATTTCAGCATTTTATCAAGAAGAATTTTTTGAAACCAAACAAGTGGTTTACGTGCAGTTAGTTCCTTAGTAAAGGGAGCTTTCAACTAGTTTTGATAAAGCAGTGCAACCGCATAAGCTTTGATGGCGCGTTTTTCTCCAAAAGAATCTACTTTTTCATGTGTGGTGGCCTTGATGCTTATTTCGTGTTGTGCAAGTTCTAGGATATCGGCAATGACTGCCTGCATCTGAGGAATATGAGGATTCACTTTAGGGGTTTCTAAAATGACCGTCGCATCTATATTGACAATACCATAGCCTTTCTCTTTAATTAGGTCATAGACGCGCTGAAGTAAGATCTTTGAATCAATGCCTTTGTATTGCGGGTCTTGGTCAGAAAAATGAAAACCGATATCACGAAGTGCTAAGGCACCCAATAAAGCATCGCATATAGCATGCAATAAGACATCGGCATCTGAATGGCCAACTGCACCAAATGGCGCATCGAGTTGTATGCCACCGATCCAAAGCGGGTAACCTTCAGCTAACTGATGCACATCGACACCGTAACCAATTCTAATATTTGGTTTCATGCTTAATTTCCTCCGAGATTCAGACGCAATGTAAAACGCAGCGTGTTGGCAAGAGGACTCTGGCGACCATTCAGCGAAGCTAAATAGGAAAAGTCAATAGAGAACATATTGTATTTCAAGGAAGCACCTAAGTTCAAAAACTGACGGTTTCCTTTGCTTTTGTTTTCATAAAAAACGCCACCTCTGAGCGCAAGCACATCGCTGTACCACCACTCTACACCACCGGCTATGTTGATTTCTGCAAGTTCCTCCTTTAAACGCGTACCTTTCACAACTTCATAGCTGCCATCGGCCAATTGAATGTAGTCGCCATTCTCATCTTTTGCCAATACACCAGGTGCGTCATAAAATGATTGTAATATCGATTTCACCACACCTACATCGCCACTCATACCTGAAAGCATCACGTATTCCCCATTTTGCACTTGATAAAATGCAGGCGTAGGAACTAACAATCTTTGCAAGTCTAAGGAGAAAGTTACTTTATTGTATTCGTCAAATTCTGCCAAGAAACTGTTGCCAATTTTGAGGTTCATCGGGATGAAATCTCGTCTTGATAATTCCGAATAGGCTACTTTGTTTCCGATATTGTTGATGGTGAGTCCAAAGGTGTAAATACCATCCGTATTTCCTAGTTTAGCGTCGTCATTGTAGTAACTAAAGGAAAGGTCTGAAGCACCAACCACACCTGGTTTGGTATTCACACCGGCTACAGTTAAACCACCTGTAAGGTTGGAATAGGCAAACTTGCCATTCACACCAATACTAAACTTTTCAGCTAGCTTAAATGCATAAGCCCCCGTGAGTTCAAACTCTGCAGGTTTATCTTCACGCAATACATCACCATTGATGTCTGTAAATGTGATTTCACCGAGACTGAAATAGCGCAAAGCACCACCAATCGTGTGGACCTTGTTAATTTGCTTATAACCTGCTAAATAAGACAAATGAATATCGTTGGTGAGTTGGCGCAACCATGGCGTGTACGACAAACTCGCTTCTGATTTTTGCTTGGCAAAACTTAAGATGGAGGTATTCCAGTAAATAGAAGTGGAGCTTGCGCTCAAAGCTGTTCCGGCATCACCCATTCCACCAGCTCTTGAATCAGGGGTAATTGCCATAAAAGGCAATGACGTAGTAATGGTGTTGAGCTGTAGATCGTTGTCGGTAACTCCTGAACCGCCTGTGGGTTGTGCCCAAGCGTTTGAGGCGACATAAAACAGGCCGCAGATAACTTTAATTGACAGGGAAAAGATTCTTTTCATAGGAGGGGTAAAGATAGGAAATTTCTATTTCAACAAAACAAGTTTTTCGGTTTGCTCTGCAAAGGCTCCATCTGGAGTTTGAATGCTGAGTCTGTACAAATAAGTGCCTCTGGCGAGTTCGTCACCAAAATCATCTCGACCATCCCAAAAAATACCCGAAACCCTGAAGCCAGCCGTAGGTACCTCTTGCTGAATGGTTTTAACTAAACGTCCGGCAACGGTAAATATTTGAACTTGAACTGTTAAACTTGAACAAGATTGATTGTGTTCGAACATGAATTCTGTTCTGGTGGTAAACGGATTCGGGTAGTTGAGCACGTGCTCAAGGGTCGGCGTTTCTTTTTGCTGAACTACAAATTCAATTTGTGCCAAATTTGAATTGTTATTGACATCCCACACTTTGAGTGCTAGTGTGTGTTTTCCGGGTGCAAGATCTTTGAACTGATAACGCACTTCTCCAGATTGATACGAATTCAGATTTGCCGTGTAAAAATCATTGAGCACATAAGGTTTAGCCGTTTGTCCATCGAGGATCGCTACGATGTCATGACCAATCCCATTACCGACTGTATTCACCCCATTTTCATCTTGTATTTTAGCCAAGAGTACCGGGTTTTCATCGGTAATGGATCCATTAACAAAGCTCACTTCGTTCATGTAGAGTGTGATTTCAGGCCCTTGATTGTCTTGCACTCCATTTGGATCAATACCACCAACATAAAAGCTTGTATCAAATCCTTGGGCATCAAACACGCCATTATGTCCGTAATAACTGATTTTGCCAAAATCTATATTGAGCGCAATATCTTTGGGTACAATAAACTCAAAATCGAAGTAACCATTCACAATACTTGCTTGGCCTCTGTAAATTTTATTGATTTGTTGCTCAAACTGAATTTGTGGAGATTCTTCATCCTGAGCCAAGGTATTCTGAAGCTTGGGTTTGTCAAAAATGGTTGGAGTCAAGGTACCGTTCCATGAAGTGAGCACATTGCCGTTGTAGTCTTCAATGTGACCTTTTATTCTGGCTTTGGATAAAGCGCGAAGTGTGTCCATTTGTTGTGCGACATTCGTACCATTGATGCTATCTGTTACAATTCTATAGCGTGGTAATGCCAAGCGCAATGCTGGGTCTCCAATTAAAGTGAAGCTGCGTTTATTTGAATTACTAGAAACGGCAGCATTTTTTGCTCTACGAGATAATTCTCCGAATTCATAAGCTTGGCCATCCGGATAACGATTGAAAATTCTCTTCATCAATTCGATGCCGATCGTCGTATTGACACCAAAATAAACAGAACGGGTTGTCGTTAACATGGCGACCGCCCCTCCTGCCGGATTCAAAAAGACCCACTCGCCCGCAGAAACGCGTTCGGGATCGTCAAAACGCGTAAATTCACAAGTGGCCGAGACAAACAAGTGTAAAGCATGAATATTATTCCAAGCATTGACTTGATCGATCGAAACAATGCGTTCATCTGCCAAGCCTACTTCGCCGCCGTGACCAATGTAATTGGCCACCAGTACACCGCGTTGGATGTTTGCATCGATGGCATCCATCATGGCAGGGAAGCGCTCGCCGCCGGCTGTCACGACCTTCGGAAAGGCATCCATATATAGTTTATTAAAGTTCATTTCGGGACTAAACGAATGTCCGATAGCATATTGAGGCTCAGCATCAGTATCAATAAAATGACCATCCTCGCGGTTATCTGCCATTAACAAATATTGAAGGCGCCAATCTCCGAATGTCTTGTCGGTTTGTGTACCCATGCAACATGAGTTACCCACCGGGTAGAAATCTGAACCATTTTTCATGTAATGCTCAATTTTGTCTACCATTTGTTTGGCTTGTAAATTTGAACTCACAATCAAGCGTCCCACCCCAATATCCATGATGTCAGCCGCACCTATTGCCTCGTTGTCATCTAACATTCCAAAAAAATCATCTACAACCATTGCCTCTATCATATTTTCACTTGAAGGCACTTGATATGTGACTATGTAATTGTTGTTATCCGGCAACCTGTTTTTGGGGTCATAGGTACCGTCTCCAAAAAGCAACAAGTACTTTGGCTTAGTATTCGGATCTGAAGCAAGTGCGCGGTCGTAAAACATTTTTGTGAACCTGCGAATCGCTCCGGGGTCCTGCATTCCAGAACTAAATTCGTTGTATATGGCTTGCGGCGTGATGACATGAACTGTCAAACCGTTTGATCGATGGAGTTCAGCCAAGCGGTTCGCTTGCGCAATAAAATCAGGATGCGCCACCATCAGGTAATCTGCCTGAGTTAGCGCATGTAAATTTTGGTAGCCTACAAGACCCACAAACTCAGGCGAAAAATAAGCCGAACCTGTTGCAGCCACAAATTCTTTATACCCAACATTCGTTTTAAAATTTAAAGTGCCAGCTGCAAATTGCTTTGGCATCAGTACTGGCTCATGTTTGTTTGAAACATCCCAAACAAATGCGTTTTGATTTACCCCGCTAATTTGATACGCCGCAACACCCGTAGACAACGACCAAGTTGTTGCTCGGAAGTTAATTTGATTACCGGCCATCACCAAATTGCGCTTAGCATGTAATAAGATGCGATCAAGGTTGGTTACGACATTGGGGTTGAGTCGGTCTATTTCAATGGTCAGATTTAAATTGGATGTTGGTGTTGAATCGTTACACATCAGGATTCCTCGCTGAAAATACGAACTTGAAAACGGCATAGACATTTGACCAATAACTGCCGTTCCTTTTTTGAGTTTAAACATATTTCCCGTAGACCGAGAATTGGACGCAAAACTCACTTGAAACTTGACGGGTTCATTGACAATATTAGGTACACTAAAATTGAAATTCTGAGACAAATTCACATCGAACTCTTCTCCGTACCAGCGCTGTCCACCTTTGACCAAATTGACCAAATCATTTTCATAGACATCGCGATAGATATAGTTAGTAATGACGGTATCCGCAGGTATATCAATAGTTGCCGCCTGAGTTATTCGCAAAGGAGCAATGTCTGAGCCTATATAGATAAAATAGTACGAGGCATCAGAATACGGGTGTCGGGTCTGATTGAATAATCCACCCGCAACCGGATCCCAGCGGTGCGGACCCCAACCATAGAAAAGCACGTAATCGTTATCATTGAACTGGCCATCCCCTTCCCCAACAATTTGAATGGCGTTTTGCGCTAAATCATCCGTAAATGGAGTAGCATTCAGTTCGGCAATTACCCCTTCTCCATTTCCAAAAATGTGTATGTGCTGTGGGTTAAGTTGAGCCGTATTTATACCGCAAGCTGTTAAAAATGATTTGTCTAGTTTATAAATACCATCTCTGGTAACCGCAATTTTGTACCATATACCTGAAGTGCTACCCAATACAGAATTTGCTGCGTAATCTTTGGTTGCAAAACTCGTTTGGTTTTGGACCACAATGTCAAATGAAATCAAGCGCTCTAATTCACCATTAACCGACCTTACACCAAAACCATAAACTGACAACAAGGGCTTTCCTGCATTGCTCACAATCTTGGCGTCAATATCAAAATCAGCACTCCATTGCACGCCTAATTTTTCAAACTTTTTACGCTCCGAGACTGCAATTTTTTCAGTTTTTAAATTCAGTATTTCTACGGTACCGTGGCTACTTTTATAATCTTGTTGTATCGCAAAATATGGTTTGTTTAAATCGAGTTCGAAACCTTTTATTGTTTGCAATTTTGTTTGAAACTCACCATTTCGAGCAAGCGCACTATCCGTCCATTCAAGGACGATTTTTTGGGTTTGGGCGAATGAAGTTACCGACCAAGAAAAACAGATAAATAAAATAAAGAGTTTAAAATAATTCATGAAACTTAGAGTTTTAAGCGCTAGAAAAACGTCAATATATTTATTTTATTTGAATAAATATTCGATATTTGTAACCTTTGAAACCTAAATCTCGTTTAGATTGTTCGTGCTAAAACCAACTTTCGTGAAAATAGTTAAACCTATTCTTGCCCTTCAGTTCTGCTTCATTGCCCTGGTAATGAGTAACATAACTTTAGCTCAAGACCCTACATTTACTCAGTTCTACGCCAATCCAACCTACCTTAATCCTGCCTTAGCTGGTTCATCTGGTTGCCCAAGAGTATCTCTCAATTATCGCAATGAATGGCCTCAACTAACCGGAAATTACGTCACTTATGCAGCAGCATATGACACCTACGCCAAAAATATCTCAGGTGGTTTTGGACTATTAGCCATGCACGATCAACAAGGAGAAGGAACCATTCAAACCTCTATGATCGGTGGAATTTACTCCTATAACCTGAAAGTCAACCGCAAGTTCTCTTTAATGTTTGGTGCCAGAGCTGCCTATTTTCAAAAATTCTTAGACTGGGACAAACTCACTTTCGGAGACATGATCGATCCACGTCGCGGTTTTATTTACCAAACAGGTGATGTTCCTCGCGGAAACGGACGTCGTGGTTTTTTTGACGTGAGTGCTGGTTTTGTGGGTTTTACAAAAAATTTCTATTTCGGTGGAGCGGTTCATCACCTCAACCGCCCAGACGAATCCATGATTTTAGGTGAGTCCAAACTCCCAATGCGATTCACCGGGCACGCAGGAGCAAATATTAAAATAGGTCAGCGCGGTCGTTATTCTAGTTCAACCTACATCTCTCCTAATATCATTTATCAGTATCAAAATGGATTTCAAGAACTCAATATTGGTGCTTATTTAAAATATGAGAACTTTACACTAGGTGCTTGGTACCGTAATCGCGACGCCTTCGTCATGACAGTCGGTATCAACACAGACAAATTTAAAATTGGCTACAGCTATGACCTAACTGTTTCACAACTAGGAAACGGCACTTCCGGTGGTTCTCATGAAGTTTCCATGGGGATTAACCTAAAATGTAAAAAGAAACCTAAAAACTTTAGAAAAACGTCTTGTCCGTCATTCTAAACGTAACCAAATTAATATTTGAACTTAAAGTAATAAATTCAAGCATATGAAGCGAATGATTCAAAACATATTCGGAATAGCACTAGCCGCCACGTTAGTGCTTTCTTCATGTACAAAAGAAACCTCCTCAGCCACAGGTTGGGAATTCAACAATTTCAAAAATGGAGGTTTTGAAAAATTTGATGCCAAAGAACAAGAAGCTGGCCCAGGTTTGGTCATGATCGAAGGTGGTACCTTTACCATGGGTAGAACTGAGCAAGACGTCATGTCTGACTGGAATGCCCGTGCTTCACGTGTATCTGTTGCATCATTTTACATGGACCGCACCGAAGTTACCAACTTCAACTGGTTAGAATACATGTATTGGATGCGCCGCGTATACAACAAAACGTATCCACACGTTTACAAAAAGTGTTTGCCTGACACACTTGCTTGGAGAGCAGCTCTTGGCTACCGTGAAAAATATGTAAACTACTACTTGCGTCATCCATCATACCGCGACTACCCTGTCGTTGGTGTTTCTTGGTTGCAAGCCAACGATTTCTGTAAATGGCGTACTGACCGTGTCAACGAAGCCATTTTAGTACGCGAAGGCATCCTCAGCTGGCACTTTGCTGACGAAGGTGATGTAGGCGCTGCTTTGGTAGAAGACAAGGCTAACAAATACACTTCTGTACCGGAAAACATGTTCTCTACTGAGAATTACCTTAACGGAAATTACAATGTAGAAACTGACGACAAAGGCTATACCCTTACAAAAGACGGTACAAAACTTCCAAAAACACCGAAAGTAACCAAAGAACAATCTGCAGAATACGGTAGAAAGCCAGGATCTAGAGTTCCACGTGATCCTTACCAATTAGAGCAATATGACCCAGTATACGCAGACAAAGAAAATGGCCGCTTGGGTACACGCCCAGTGCGCATGGAAGATGGTATTTTATTGCCAGCTTACCGCCTTCCTACCGAAGCTGAGTGGGAATTCGCAGCGCTTGGATTGATTGGTAACCTCGATGAGGGAACCGAAAACATCAACGATCGTCGTATCTATCCATGGGATGGTCACTACGTACGTCATGACGAAGAACAATATGCTGGTGCGATTCAAGCAAACTTCATGCGTGGAAAAGGCGACATGATGGGTGTAGCTGGTCGTTTGAATGACGGTGCTGACATCACAGATAAAGTAACTTCTTTCTGGCCCAACGACAACGGTCTTTACCACATGGCTGGTAACGTATCAGAATGGGTAATGGATGTTTATCGTCCGATGACATCTGAAGTAGCTGAAGAATTCATGCCGTTCAGAGGTAATAAGTATCAAACGCAATTGATGGTTCCAGATGGTCTTCACGACCGTCCAGTAAAAGCCAATGAAAACATCTACGATGTCCATGGCATGAAAGAATTTGTCAACGAATTTGCACGTGTGAAATACTTGGCGTACGCCAACAAAGCATACAACGACACGCAGAGCGGTTCACAAAATGGCTATACCGGCAACATTCCAGATCAAAAGAAAATTGATGCTGAAATTCTTGCCAATGCCGAGAACCACTACAAACTTGTAAATAGCCTCATGAATCAGTATGCTGCTAAAGTGAAGCCTGCTGACAAAAAAAGTGTAACGGACGAAATCGCAAAATTAAATAAAGCGATCACCGATAAAGATTACAAAAATCTTGCTGCTATTTCTGAAGGTGTTACTAAGGCTTTAGAAGAAGCAGGTAGTGCCAACACTGACCTACAAACAGTGTTCACTGAATTGCAAAAGCAAAAACCTGAGCCTGCGCAAAATAGTGCTGCTCCGAAAGGTGTCAACGATGCTGCCATGACTTCTAGAATCATGTCAAGACAAGACCCAAGAGCCTACCAGTTCAATAAGCCGTCTGACTACTACATTTCTAACAACAGAAAGTACAGTAATCAAGAAAAAAGACAATTTGCTTTCCTTGATACCATTAATCTTTTCTTGGATACTGCCATTACCCTTTACAATCAAGGTAAAACTGTTGCTGCCTCAGCATACATAGAAAGAGTTTTCTTTAACTCTAAATTGCCGAGCCAATTCAAAGATGACTACGGAAATGGTCAGCCACTTGAGATGGTAACCATCATGAACGATGCTTATCAAAGAGAAGCTAGCCAAGATATGGACCCAGCAAGTTTTGGTTATTTCGTGAAGCCTACTCCAGACGACGAGCTTACCAAAACAGCACTATTCGAGGCTATCTCTATTAACTACAATTTTGCAGCTTATTTTGCAGATCCTGAACTGACTACTTGGGTTCAGACACTCAGAAATGGCCTTAGTGAGTTCGTTACCACTACAAAAGGTAGCCAACGTTGGAGAGACGTTACTGTTGAAGAAAATGTTGGTCGTATCAATTACCGCAAGGATGATTACATCGATTACCTCGATGGCGATATCGAATCTTCTATCTACTATGACAACAACAAGAGAAAAGAAGAAATCAACAACGGTGTCCGCGATCCTAAATTGGTGATGTACCAAAGTGAACACGAAAACTACAACCTCAACAATGATCAAATCATTGCAGGTAAAGCAGGATGGCCTACAACACTCATATCTGACAAGAGCCGTGTTTACAAAGGTGGTTCTTGGGCAGACAGAGCCTACTGGTTGTCCGCTGGTAACCGTCGCTTCCTTGACGAAGACAAAGCTTCCGCAACAATTGGATTCCGTTGTGCGATGGACAGAGTCGGAAGTTCTAGAAGACCAGATCTAAAAGAATAATTCACTTGAATCATACAAAAGCCCGCTTAGTCGGGCTTTTTTTTTGCAATTTTGCTACATGATAAAATGGCTAGAAATTTTAGATGCATGTAGTGCCGTGAGCACAGATACCAGACAAATCACCAAAGATTGTTTGTACATTTCCTTAAAAGGAGCCAATTTCAATGGAAATACTTTTGCGCAACAAGCCATTGAGCTTGGTGCAAAATTTGCCATTGTTGACCAAAAAGAATTCGCCAATGAACAGAACATTTTCCACGTTGAGGACGGATTGCTTTTTCTCCAAAATTTAGCACTGGCTCATCGTCAAAGATTTCAAATACCGATCATTGGCATTACGGGAAGTAACGGAAAAACGAGTACCAAAGAATTGGTGAAGTGCGTCCTGGAAACTAAGTTCAATGTCCTTTGCACAGAAGGAAATCTCAATAACCACATCGGAGTACCCCTTACCCTACTACGCTTAAGACCTCAGCACGAAATCGCCATCATTGAAATGGGTGCAAATAAACCCTTGGACATAGATGAGCTCTGTAAAATAGCCCTACCAACCATGGGGATAATAACAAATATTGGTAAAGCACATTTAGAAGGATTTATCAATTTTGAAGGTGTTTTAAAAACAAAATCAGAACTCTTTGATCATGTGCGCGCCAACAATGGAAAATTGCTTGTCAATGCCGATGACCCCATTCTGAGCGAAGCTGCACAAAAACGAACAAATCAAATACTGAGTTATGGAGAGCAGCTTGGTGAATTACAGGGCCAACTCGCCTATTTGGATCCTTTTGTACATCTCTCCTATTCTTTCGAAAATTATAATTCTCCTATCATTGATACACAAATGGTTGGCAAGTATAATTTTTATAATTTTTTGGCTGCTTTGCGCATAGGTTTGTATTTTGGAATTGAGCCTGTGTTATTGAATGCCGCTATTTCAGGCTATGTGCCCTCAAATAAACGTTCACAAGTAGAAAAAACAGCTCAAAATACTGTCATTGTAGACTGTTACAACGCGAATCCGTCAAGTATGGCGAGTGCACTTAGTTCTTTTGTTGAAATGCAACATGCCCAAAAACTAGTGATCATCGGAGACATGCTAGAACTCGGTGTGGAAGGACCACAAGAACACCAGAAAATTCTTGATTTCATTACAGATAATCAGCTCAAGACTTTTACCGTTGGGCCAATTTTTAAAAGCCTGAATCCGACAGGTTTTGAAAATACGACAGAACTTAAGGCTTATCTTGAATTGCAGCCCATCCAAAACCACCTCATATTATTGAAGGGGTCGAGGGGTATCGCACTTGAAACAATCTTGGAAAAGTTATAAGAAATTGAAAATCGCGTGAGCTCAATAACTAGAAATCTCGTAGATCTTTAGATAATCAAGAACCATACTGCATGAGGAATGCCTTTAAGAAAGGGTCGAGTTCTCCGTTCATTACTGCGTCGACATCTCCCGTTTCTGTTCCGGTTCTGACGTCTTTTACTAATTTGTAAGGGTGCATAACGTAATTGCGGATCTGGCTACCCCACTCTATTTTTTTCTTGCCCGCCTCGATTTCGTTGCGTTTTTCCATGCGCTCGCGCAACTCTAATTCATAGAGCTGAGAGCGGAGTAATTGCAAGGCTTTTTCCTTATTAGCAAGCTGTGACCTAGATTCAGAGTTTTCAATAATAATACCTGAAGGAGCGTGTCGCAAACGTACTGCCGTTTCTACCTTATTGACATTCTGACCTCCTGCACCACCTGAACGGAATGTTTCCCAAGAAATATCTGCAGGGTTGATATTGATTTCTATTTGATCGTCAACTAATGGGTAAACATAGACCGAAACAAAACTCGTATGCCTTTTCGCATTGGAATCAAAAGGTGAAATGCGGACCAAGCGGTGTACACCATTTTCTCCTTTTAAGTAGCCAAAGGCAAAATCACCCTCAAACTCTAGCGTGACCGTTTTGACACCTGCTACATCTCCTTCTTGAAAATTGAGTTCGGTGATTTTATAGCCTCGTTTTTGTCCCCACATGAGATACATGCGCATGAGCATGCTTGCCCAATCGCAGCTTTCTGTTCCTCCAGCACCTGCAGTGATTTGCAATACGGCAGACAAACCATCTTCTTCATTTGAAAGCATGTTTTTAAGCTCAAGCTCTTCAATTTCTGCAAGTAAAGTTTTATGCTGTGCATCGAGCTCTGCTTCTTCCGCCATGCCCTCGCGAACGAATTCCATTAATATTTCAAGATCGGCAACCGACGTAGCAGTTTTATCGAAGGTCTCGACCCAATATTTAAGACCGCGGATTTGCTTCATTTTTTCCTCTGCTTTCTTGGGGTCATCCCAAAAAGAAGGGTCTTGTGTTTTGAGCTCCTCCTCTTTGAGTTGCAAGCGTTTTTCTTCAATCTTTAAAAATGCTTGAATGGTTGAAAGTCTTTTTTGAAGCTCTTTGTATTGTTCTGCGGTCATGTTGCAAAGTTAAGCATCAAAATGCTTACATTTGCAACAAATCAATGAACATGAATATTCCAGCTGAACTAAAGTACACCAAAGACCACGAATGGGTTAAATTAGAAGGTGATGTAGCAACAATTGGCATTACTGAGTTTGCTCAGAGCGAATTAGGTGACATCGTCTATGTTGAAATCGAAACTGTAGGTGAAACACTTGCCCAAGAAGAAGTTTTTGGTAGTGTAGAAGCAGTAAAAACTGTCTCAGACCTATTTTTACCTATGAGTGGTGAAATCATCGAGTTTAACGAGGAGCTTGAAGGCAATCCAGAACTAGTCAATTCAGATCCTTATGGCGCCGGTTGGATGGTTAAAGTTCGTGTTTCAGATGCCGCTCAATTTGATGGCCTGCTAGACGCAGCAGCATACGCAAACGAAATTCATTAAGCTACGCTTTTCAGAAAATCAAAACCGCTCGAGTAGCGGTTTTTTTATGGCCATAAGTGTCGCTTTGATTCTAGCGGTTGCTCGAGTTGATCTGGAAGCAAATGAAAAAGGTCAAGCCCTATGATGGATTCCAAAGAATCGATAGTGACAGCGTAATTCATCAGCGCAGCTTCTGATTTTTGATTGGGCATATAAAAAGCAATCCCTTTTCTTTCTTTTATAGAAATAAGTGCCTTGAAATAGTATTTTGGTATACTTACCTTATTGGGGCCGATAAATGACAAATCAGGGCTCAATACGGGGCCTGTGACGATGTAAATCGAATCATAGAGCAGTGCCCAATCACGGACTTGCT
>CAYPVA010000017.1:0-19367 GCA_964414045.1 uncultured Lishizhenia sp.
TTGTAACAGTTCCTGCATATTTCAACGATGCACAGCGTCAGGCAACAAAAGAAGCCGGTGAAATCGCTGGCCTAACCATCAAAAGAATTATCAACGAACCAACCGCGGCTGCTTTGGCTTATGGTCTTGACAAAAAAGGGGTTGACCAAAAAATCGTTGTATTCGACTTTGGGGGTGGAACACATGACGTTTCTGTGCTTGAATTAGGAGATGGCGTTTTTGAAGTATTAGCCACAGACGGAGACACGCACTTAGGTGGAGACGACGTCGATGATGCTATCATCAATTGGCTGGCTGAAGAATTCAAAGCCGAAGAAGGCCTTGACCTACGCCAAGATCCAATGGCGCTTCAGCGCTTAAAAGAAGCTGCTGAAAAGGCAAAAATTGAATTGTCTTCTACAACGGCTTCCGAAATCAACTTACCGTACATCATGCCGGTAAATGGTATTCCAAAGCACTTAGTAAGAACTTTACAGCGCTCTAAATTTGAGCAACTTATCTCTAGCATCGTCGAGCGCACAATTGCTCCTTGTCGTTCTGCACTATCTAATGCAGGTCTGCAACCAAGCGATATCGATGAAGTGATTTTGGTAGGTGGTTCTACCCGCATTCCGGTTATTCAAGAGGCGGTAGAGCGTTTCTTTGGAAAAGCACCGTCAAAAGGTGTAAACCCTGATGAAGTTGTGGCTGTAGGTGCTGCCATTCAAGGTGGAGTCCTTACTGGCGAAGTGAAAGATGTCTTACTACTAGATGTCATTCCGCTTTCGTTAGGAATTGAGACAATGGGTGGTGTCTTCACCAAACTCATCGATGCCAACACAACTATTCCAACCAAAAAATCAGAAGTTTTCTCAACGGCTTCAGACAATCAGCCATCTGTAGACATTCATGTTCTTCAAGGAGAGCGTGCTATGGCCACCGACAACAAAACGCTTGGTCGTTTTCAATTGTCTGATATTCCGCCAGCACCCCGCGGAGTTCCTCAAATCGAAGTTACCTTTGACATTGATGCGAATGGTATCATGAATATCTCAGCCAAGGACAAAGGAACCGGCAAGCAACAATCTATCAAAATTGAGGCTTCAAGTGGTTTGTCTGATGAAGAAATCCAACGCATGAAAGCGGAGGCTGAAGCAAATGCAGATGCAGACAACAAGCGTCGTGAAGAAGCTGAGTTGATCAACAAAGCAGACTCTCTAATTTTCCAGACTGAACGTCAGTTGAAAGAATACGGAGATAAAATTCCTGCAGACAAAAAACAACCGATTGAAGATGCCCTTACTTCATTGAAAAATGAATTTGAAGCGAAAAACATGGCGAACCTTCAGGCAGCTATGGATAAACTCAACGAAGTTTTTAGTGCGGCTTCTCAAGAAATGTACAATGCAGCAAATGCACAAGGTGGTGCTGCAGAACCAGGAGCAGATGCTGGTTCAGGTTCGCCGCAAGATGAAGTAACAGATGTCGACTTCGAAGAAGTAAAAGACAAATAAGTACTTTTCAAACGCATACAAAGGGCTGTCTTTTGGCAGCCCTTTTTTTGTTATATTTGCTCATGCTCTATTCCAAATCATTCCTTCACCGCAGCTCCAATGAATGGGTCGTTTTTGTGCATGGTGCAGGCGGGAGTTCATCCATTTGGCATAAGCAACTCAAAGATTTTTGCGAAAAACACAATGTGCTCGTACTCGATTTACGCGGACACGGCAAGAGTCAGAAATTAACTGCAAGTAATAAATATTCTTTTGAATTGATTGCCAAAGATGTCATTGAGTTACTCGATCAAAAGCATATTGACAAAGCACATTTTGTCGGTGTTTCGCTTGGTTCAATAGTGATTAAAGCGTTGCGTGCCCAAAGACCAGACCTCGTTAAAAGTATGGTTTTCGCAGGGGCAGTGACAAAACTAAACATCCGCTCTCGTTTTATATTGCGCATGGGTCGGATCTTATATAGTTTTTTACCTCAAATGTCTTTGTACAAACTGATGGCGCGCATCATGATGCCAAGAGCAAACCACAAAGAATCCCGTTCTTTGTTTGTCAATGAGGCTAAAAAGGTTGTTGACAAAGAATTTCAACGATGGTTTAAGTTAACCGCGAGGCTCACTGCCTATCTCACCAACATCAATTCCAAGCCCGAAACCATCCCAACACTTTACGTTATGGGCGAACAAGATCACATGTTCTTGAATCCCGTACGCGTATTGGTCGATCAAGATTTTGCTTCAGAATTGCGCGTGGTTCCGCATTGCGGTCATGTGGTCAATTTTGAAAAGGCCGAAACCTTTAATCATTTGGCACTACAATTTATCTCCCGCCACTGTGCCTAATTCTCCTTTAATTAACATTTTGCCTTCAATTTGTTAAAAAACATTCGGCAATACATGCCGCTACCGACTGAATTTAACTTAAATTTGTGCTCAATTTGCAGCGAAGGTTTCGCTCAAAGAAACTAGTAAATTGAAGCCCTTATGCCTAAAGATCAATCGATCAAATCCGTCCTCATTATTGGTAGTGGTCCTATTGTAATTGGTCAAGCCTGTGAATTTGACTATTCAGGTTCTCAAGCAGCCAGATCCCTGCGTGAAGAAGGAATCGAAGTAACACTCATCAACTCGAACCCGGCCACCATCATGACCGACAAGGTAGTTGCCGATAACGTCTATCTTCAGCCTCTAGAACCTGCAAGCATTGTTAAAATTCTTGAAAACCATCAAATCGATGCCGTTTTACCGACAATGGGCGGGCAAACCGCACTCAATCTTTGTATTCAGTGCGACGAAATGGGCATCTGGGAACAACATGGTGTTCGCATCATTGGTGTAGACATCAATGCGATTGAAATTACAGAGAACCGCGAAGCTTTTCGCGAGCTCATGCTCCAAATTGGTGTCCCAATGGCACCTCAAAAAACGGCAAAATCTTTTCTTGAAGGCAAAGAAATAGCCCAAGAATTTGGTTTTCCTCTTTGTATCCGACCATCTTACACTTTAGGTGGGTCAGGTGCGAGTATCCTACATGATCCAAAAGAATTTGACAACTTACTAGAGCGTGGCTTGCAATTGTCACCGATCCATGAGGTCATGATCGATAAAGCGCTATTGGGCTGGAAAGAATACGAATTAGAACTCCTGCGCGATGCCAACGACAACGTCGTGATCATCTGTTCCATCGAGAACTTTGATCCGATGGGGATTCATACCGGAGATTCCATCACGGTGGCTCCTGCCATGACACTCTCTGATACAACCTTTCAAAAAATGCGAGATATGGCCATCAACATGATGCGCTCTATCGGTAATTTTGCGGGCGGATGTAATGTGCAGTTTGCAGTTTCTCCTGACGATCAAGAAGACATCATCGCTATTGAAATCAATCCAAGAGTTTCGCGTTCATCTGCGTTGGCGTCTAAAGCCACTGGTTACCCAATTGCAAAGATTGCATCTAAGTTGGCTATTGGTTATCATCTAGATGAGCTCAGCAATCAAATCACCAAAACAACATCCGCACTTTTTGAACCAACCTTAGACTACGTCATCGTCAAAATACCGCGTTGGAACTTTAACAAATTCCCAGGCACAAATCGACAGTTGGGGCTTCAAATGAAGTCAGTTGGTGAGGTGATGGGCATTGGTCGCAGCTTTCAAGAAGCCCTGCAAAAAGCATGTCAGTCACTAGAGATCAATCGCAATGGTTTAGGAGCAGACGGTAAAGAACTGACCAATCAAAACGAAATCCTACACTCACTCGAGTTTGCAAGTTGGAACCGCTTATTCCATATTTACGATGCAATTAAACTCGGTATTCCATTCAAAACCATTGTCGAAAAAACAAAAATCGACATCTGGTTCCTCAAACAAATCGAGGATTTAATCAAGCTCGAGCGTAAAATCGAAAAATTTCATTTAGAAAATCTTCCAGAAGAATTGCTTTTTGAAGCCAAACAAAAAGGATACGCTGACCGTCAAATTGCTCATTTGTTACGTTGTTTAGAATCTGAAGTAGCTAATAAGCGCAAAGAACTCGGAATCAATCGTGTATACAAATTAGTCGATACCTGTGCAGCTGAGTTTGAAGCACAAACCCCTTATTATTATTCAACTTTTGAATACGAGAACGAAAGTGTCGTTACAGATCGTCCTAAAGTTGTTGTTTTAGGTTCGGGTCCTAACCGCATCGGTCAAGGAATTGAATTTGATTATTCTTGCGTGCATGGTGTTTTAGCGGCCAAAGAATGTGGCTACGAAACCATCATGATCAATTGTAACCCAGAAACTGTTTCTACAGACTTCGATACTGCAGACAAACTTTATTTTGAGCCAGTTTTCTGGGAGCATATCTACGACATTATCCAACACGAAAAGCCAATTGGTGTTATTGTTCAGTTGGGTGGTCAAACGGCCCTCAAGCTTGCTGAAAAATTAAGCCGCTACGGCATTCCAATTCTAGGCACGAGCTACGAAGCGCTTGACTTAGCTGAAGACCGCGGTCGCTTCTCTAAATTGCTCGAGAAAAACAATGTTCCTTTCCCTCAATATGGCGTTGTTGAGAGCGCTGAACAAGCGCTAGAACTTGCTGACGATCTTGGTTTTCCATTGCTTGTTAGACCTTCCTACGTACTTGGTGGTCAAAAAATGAAAATTGTCATCAATAAGGAAGAACTCGAACACCATGTTGTAGACATCATCAACGAAATGGGAAGCAATCAAATTTTGCTCGATCACTTCTTAGGTGGTGCCATTGAAGCAGAGGCGGATGCCATTTGCGACGGTGAAAATGTATACATCATCGGTATCATGCAACACATTGAGCCTGCCGGAATACACTCCGGTGACTCCTATGCAGTATTGCCACCCTATAACCTTGGTGATTTTGTCATGACGCAAATCGAAGACATCACTAAAAAAATTGCCATCGAACTCAAAACAGTTGGATTGCTCAATATTCAGTTTGCCATCAAAGACGACAAAGTATACGTGATTGAAGCCAATCCGCGTGCTTCCAGAACGGTACCGTTTATTGCCAAAGCCTACGACGAGCCTTATGTCAATTATGCGACAAAAGTGATGTTAGGCCACAATAAAGTCACTGATTTTGACTTCCAGCCGCGCAAAGAAGGTTATGCCATCAAAATACCGGTTTTCTCCTACGAGAAGTTTCCAGATGTGAAAAAAGAACTTGGTCCAGAAATGAAGTCTACGGGTGAGGCTATTCGTTTCATCAAAGACCTCAAAGATCCATTCTTTACTAAAGTTTACGCCGAAAGAAACATGCATTTATCGCGCTAAGTTTTAAGCAACTTTCCTTTTAAAAGGGCATTCAATTTACTATATTTGTTGGATGCAGCGACTCGAAGACATCACAGCTCCAATTCAGCAAGAATTGCAAGATTTTGAAAAACATTTTCAAAATACCATGCATTCTGATGTCGCGCTCCTTGACAAAGTCACCAATTACATTGTCAAGCGAAAAGGCAAGCAAATGCGTCCTATGTTTGTTTTTCTGAGTGCTAAAATGCTCGGAGAAATTGGCCCTACCACCTTTGATGCAACAACCCTCGTCGAGTTATTGCATACAGCCACACTTGTCCACGACGACGTAGTTGACGACGCCGCAGAGCGCAGGGGCTTTTTCTCCGTCAATGCACTTTGGAAAAATAAAATAGCAGTACTTGTTGGCGATTACATGTTATCGAGAATTTTGCTGCTTTCTATCGAAAAACGCAACCTCGATCTTTTAGAAATCGTGGCCCGTGCTGTTCAAGAAATGTCCGAAGGTGAATTGCTTCAAATAGAAAAAGCACGTCACCTCGACATCACCGAAGAAATTTACTACGAGGTCATTCGAAAAAAAACAGCGTCGCTAATAGCGACATGTTGTGAAGCGGGGGCACTCAGTGTCGGCGCAACAGAACAAAGAGCCAATATGCGCCGATTTGGAGAACTCATTGGTTTAGCATTTCAAGTCAAAGATGATATCTTTGATTATGGTACGGGTGAGCAAATAGGCAAGCCTACAGGTATCGATATCCGAGAGCAAAAAATGACGCTTCCGCTCATCTATGCCTTGCAAAATGCACCTGCTGCTATTCAAAAAGAGCTCAAGTACATCATCAAAAACAAATTTGACGACAGTAAAAGCGTCCAACGTGCCATTCAACTTGTTTGGGAATCTGGTGGGGTGCAGTATGCTCAAAAAAGAATGGAGGCTTTGGCACAAGAAGCCATCCAATTATTAGATGCTTACCCCAACAATGCTGCGAAAGCTTCGTTACTTGCACTAGTTACCTATACCATGACACGCGAAAAATAACTTTATGAAACAACTTCAAATTCTCTTTTTTGTTGGCACTTTAAGTATGCTTTTTGTGGCTTGTTCAGATAGTACAGAACCGCAAAAAATAGCAGCTCCTAAAAAAGAAAAATTAGTGGACCTCAAAGACGGTCACTACACAGAGTGGTACCCTGGTCGCAAACAGATCAAATATCAAGGTCAGCTCAATCAGGCAGGTAATCGAGAAGGCAAATGGGATTTCTTTTCAGAAACAGGAAATCTGCAGTCTTTCACGATGTATATTGATGGCAAAAAAGAAGGCCACTCCTTGGTAAAATATCCAAATGGAAAAGTCCATTATTACGGCACTTATCAAAACGATCAAATGGTGGGTGAATGGGTTAGTTATGATCAAAAAGGAAATAAAACTATCAAAGATTACGGCCCCCTGAAATAAATGAGTAAAATACCACCGCATATCGTTGATCAAATTCTTCAGACTGCTCGCATTGAGGAAGTCATTGGGGAATTCGTGCAACTCAAGCGGGCAGGTTCAAATCTCAAAGGCCTGAGCCCCTTTACCGACGAGAAGACGCCATCCTTTGTTGTTTCGCCTGCCAAACAGATTTTCAAGTGCTTTTCTACAGGCAAAGGCGGAAACGCGGCAAGTTTTCTCATGGAAAAAGAACATTTTTCTTATCCAGAGGCGCTGCGATGGTTGGCCAAGCGCTATCAAATTGAAGTGCCAGAAGAACGCGAAGCTACTGCCGAGGAACTTGCAGCACTCAACGAACGCGAAAGTTTTTTGATTATCAATGAGTTTGCCAAGAACACTTTTGCCAATATGCTCCTAGAAACAGAGGAAGGAAAAGCAATTGGTCTTTCCTATTTCGAGGAGCGAGGTTTTACGCGCGCCACCATTGATAAATTCCAACTTGGTTACTGTCTAAACACCGGTGCGGCTTTTACCCAACTAGCCCTAGAAAAAGGATACAACAAAGCTTACCTTGAAGCCATAGGTCTCAGTAAATCCAAGGAGGAACGCAGTTTTGACTTCTTCAAGGGAAGAGTCATGTTCCCGATCCATAGTATTTCTGGACGTGTATTGGGTTTTGGTGGCCGAACTTTGTTGTCAGACAAGAAGGTCGCCAAATACTTCAATTCACCTGAAAGTATCATTTACAACAAAAGCGAAATCCTGTACGGGCTATACTTCGCAAAAGGAGATATCGTTAAATACGACGAATGTTTACTTTGTGAGGGCTACACTGATGTCATCAGTATGCATCAGTCTGGCATTCAAAATGTTGTTTCTTCCTCCGGAACCTCACTTACCAAAGAACAAGTCAAACTTGTCAGCCGTTATACCAAAAATCTAACCATTCTATATGATGGGGATGCAGCTGGTATCAAAGCCAGTTTTAGAGGAATAGATCTCATTTTAGAGGAAGGGATGAATGTAAAAGTGGTGCTTTTTCCAGACGGAGAAGATCCAGATTCATTCGCAAAAAACCGCAGCAACGACGAATTAGCCGAATATATCAAAACCAATAAGCAAGATTTCATTTCTTTCAAGGCTGGTGTACTGTTGGCAGATGGCAACCAAGACCCCATTCTCAGAGCAGGGCTCATCAAAGACATCGTGCATTCTGTTTCCCTGATTCCCGATCAAATTATGCGTTCGGTTTATGCCCAGCAGCTTGCGCAACAGTTTGACATCTCAGCGTCCATTGTTCAGTCAGAATTATTGCAATTGCGCAAGCAAAGCATGAGTAAGCAGTTTCAAGATACATCTTTCAATGAGATAGAACTTCCCAAACAAGCTGCCCCCCAAGCGCTCAGCGCTGAGTCAGAAAATCTTGAGGCCAATTCATCCATTTACGAAGCCGAATTAATCCGACTTTTATTGAAATACGGAACCCGTGCACTAGATTTTCAATTACATGGTTCAGAGCAAATCCAAACAAGTGTCATAGAACTCGTGATACACGAATTGCAAAACGACCAACTTTCCTTTACTGACCCGCTACATCAAGAAATTTATAACATTTTTGCAAGAGGGGTAAATGAGGACCACACGCTTTATGCAGGGAGTTATTTTCTGCGTCATGAAAATCAACAAATTGTTCAACTTGCTGCAAATTTTGAGGCACAAGAACAAGACCTCAGCCATAACTGGATAGCTAAGTATAAAATTCAAACAAAATCTGAGGCTGACGACCTCTATCAAACAGTGCTACAAACAATTTATCGTTTTAAGTTAGCTCATGTTGAAAATAGGATCTCAACGCTCAGAAAAGAAATAGAACACAACGCACTTGGCCCAGACGACGTGCTATTAGCGCTTGGTGAAATTGTAAGTCTTGAAAAAGTAAAAATGCTTTTATCCGAACAAATTGGCATTACCGTAATACGCTAAGTATGTTTTCAGAAACTCTTTTTTATATTGGCCCTTACAAGATTTGTTTTTGGAATCTAATCTTCCTATTACTTATTTTTCTGGTCGCGGCCATCTTACGTCGGCTCATCCATCGCGGGTTAAAAGGATACGTCAAAAGCGCCAATATCCAACTCGAGGCCAAACAAATGGCGCGTTTGCGTTTGGTGAGTCAAAGTGTTTATTTATTAGCTATATACATAGCTGTCTTGAGTTTAAGATATAACAACGGACGCGTTACCTTTAGAGATTTTCTTGATTTTAAGTTATTGTCGCTCAATCAGTTTAGTATTGATTTTGCCGATATTTTAGTATTGATTTCTGTATTTTTTGGTGCAAAAATCGCTGTGAACTTATCAAAGCTATACATTGCCAAACGCTTTAAACGAAGTGCACACTACGACCCTGGAACTGAGTATGTCTATATTCAGCTTGCCAAATATTTTATTTATGTCTTTTCCATCATATTAGGTCTGAAGTTACTCGATATTGACCTCATGATTTTACTCACAAGCTCCGTCGGATTACTCGTTGGTCTTGGTCTGGGACTTCAAGATGTTTTCAAAGACATGATTGCCGGGATGGTGTTACTTTTTGAAGGAAACCTGAGGGTAGGGGATATCGTTGAATTTTCGGGTAAAACTAAAAATGGCACTTCACAAGATGGCATGGTGGCAAAGATTGTGAAGATAAATGTCAGAACCACTCAGATTCAAACGCGAGAAGGCAATGTCTTGATCATTCCCAATACGCACTTGACTCAAGATAGAGTTGAAAACTGGAGCCACGGTTCAGAACTAACGCGCTTTATGATTCAAGTTACCGTTGCATTTGGCTCAGACCTCGAGCTCATCAAAAGGTTGCTTAAGCAAGCTGCTCTCGCGCATCCGAAAGTCAAGAAAAACAATCCGGTCATCGTGCGCTTTGCCGATTTTGGTGATTCAGGCATCAACTTAGAGCTTATTTTTTGGGCAGACCAAAGTTGGGATATCAATAACTATAAATCTGAAATCCGCTTTGAAATTGACCGCTTGTTTAGGGCTTATCAAATTGAAATTCCGTATCCGCAGCGTGTACTGCATCAGGCACCTCAGCGTAATTCGTAAAGGTAGCGTTGTATCGTGTTTTCGATGCCCAGATAGAGCGCATCAGCAATCAATGCATGCCCGATAGAGACCTCGTCAAGTGAACACAAGCTATTTTTCAGGTAAGCTAAATTTTCTAGGCTTAGGTCATGTCCGGCATTGATTCCTAAACCAAGTTCATTTGCTCTTTGCGCAGCAAGAACGTAGGGTTCAACGGCTTTTTCACGATTTAGACTGTAGTGTTCGGCATATGGGCCTGTGTAAAGTTCAATGCGATCTGTTCCCAGTTGAGCTGCACTTTCTATTTGACTGAGATCAGTTTCCATAAATAATGAAACCCTCACGCCTAAACGCTTAATTTGTGCAATAATTGGTTTTAAAAATGCACCTTGCTGTATGCAATCCCAACCCGCATTAGAGGTCAGAACACCCGGTGGGTCAGGGACTAAGGTTGCTTGAGCTGGCCTCAGCTCTTCAATGAGTTGAAGATAGCGTTCATCTGGATAGCCCTCTATATTAAATTCAGTCGACACGACATCTTTAAGTCCATAACAATCGGCAGTAGTGATGTGTCTTTGGTCTGGCCTAGGATGAACCGTGATTCCTTGTGCGCCAAATCTTTCGGCATCTTTAGCAAATTGAAGTACATCCGGAACCATACCGCCTCTGGCATTCCTTAGCGTAGCTATTTTGTTGATATTGACACTTAGTCTGGTCATGGCACAATAATTGGAACACAAAAGTACGAAACATTCAAGGTTTTTAGTATTTTGGCCACAACTATGAGAGCAAGCGAAATAATTTCAGAAGTAATACCCCCTTTGGTACACACAGATTCAGGCGAAAAGGCACTTTTGTGGATGGATGAATTTCAAATCAATCACTTGCCTGTGCTTAAAAATGGCAACTTTGTCGGCATTTTATCAGAATCTGAACTGCTCGATCAAACAGACTTAGAGCCTAATCTAGATGAGCTTTTTCAGCACCTACCAAGGCCATTTGTATTCGCCGATGCCCATCTGTTCGACATACTTCAGCATTTTTCTTTATTCAAACTGACTGCACTACCTGTACTGGACCGACAAGAGCAATTTCTCGGGGTGATTTCCTCACAAGATCTACTTCAGTTGTTGGCACAATCAACAGGGGTCAAAGAGATCGGATCTGTTTTAGTCTTAGAAATGGATGCCAATAATTATGTGCTTTCCCAAATCGCGCAAATCGTGGAAAGCAATCAGGCAAAGATCCTTAATTTGTTTATCAACAGTGAGCCTGATAGCACGAAAATACGCGTAAGTCTGAAAATCAATCAGCAAAATCTTAGTCCAATAATCCGTACCTTTGAGCGTTATGATTACCAAGTGTTGGCAAGCTATCAAGCCGAAAACCAACAAAACGAATTGCAAGAGCGCTACGATGAGCTCATGCTCTATTTAAACATGTAATGAAACAAATCGCGATTTACGCCAAAAAATTAACGAAAGCTGATTTATCAATTCTAGATTCTTTACTTAACGGAATTAAAGAAAAAGGTTGGTCTGCCATTTTGGAAGTAGAGCTTTTCCAGATGTTACAGACAAAATATCAGTTTTCAAATGAATTTGCCACTTTTGAAAGTCACCAGGACCTTAAAAATGGTTTTGATTTATTGATCAGTTTGGGTGGTGACGGAACTTTCTTGAAGTCGGTCTCTTTTATCCGAGATTCCGGTGTGCCAATTTTAGGGATCAACACAGGGCGCCTCGGTTTTCTATCGAATATCGCCAAAACACAAATAGACCAGACCCTAGAGCGCTTTGAAAAAGGTCAATTTGAATTTCAAAAAAGATCCTTGCTGCGCGTTGAAACAGATGAGCAACTTTTCGGGGATGAAAATTTCGCTCTCAATGAACTGACGTTGCAAAAAAAAGATACCTCCTCGATGGTCAAGGTACACGCCTATCTCGATGATAAATATTTGAATACCTATTGGGCAGATGGTCTAATAGTGTCGACACCAACTGGCTCAACAGCCTACAGCCTTAGTTGTGGAGGTCCAATTATCACACCGGGTTGTCAGGTGCACATGCTTACACCTATTGCCGCACACAATTTGAACGTGCGCCCAGTCGTTGTGCCGGACCACATGCCAATTTCTTTGCAAATTGAAGGCAGAGATCGGTCCTATTTACTTTCTTTGGACGGGCATTCACGACAAATCAAACAAGGCGAGAAAGTGAAAATTACAAAAGCCGAATTCATGATCAATGTTGTCAAGTTTGAAGACAACAACTTTTTAGATACTATTCGCAACAAAATGTTGTGGGGTAGTGATACACGTAATGATTTATAAAACAAAATGAAAAAAACAATTTATTTCCTCCTTTTCGGGAGTTTGACATGGAGTGCTCAAGCGCAAGAAGCACCAATCAAAAGCAGAATTGACTCAGTTAGTTACCTCGCTGGTCAGAATATCGCACAAAGTGTTCTCAAAGACTTTCCTGAGGCCAACGTGGCACTTTTGATACAAGGCTTGAATGATGCCCTGATGCAAAGACCAAGCGTGCTGACAGATCCGGATAATAAATGCGTCATGACTTATTTTCAAGAAAAAATGGAGGCTATTCAGCAAGCTGAGCAAGCAGTTGATCAAGAAGCCTTAGCACAAGAATTAGAAGCAGCCAGAGTTAACCGTGAAAAAGGCGAAGCATTTTTAGCAGCGAACGCCAAAAAAGAAGGCGTTATCGTAACGGCGAGTGGCCTGCAATATGAGGTACTTAAAAAAGGGCGAGGTGCAAATCCAAAAGCCACGTCAACTGTTAAAGTACATTATACAGGTACAACCATCAACGGCGAAGTTTTTGACAGTTCAGTCGAAAGAAACGAACCCATATCTTTTCCTTTGAACGCAGTTATACCTGGTTGGACGGAAGGAGTGCAACTCATGAAAGTCGGGGCCAAATACCGTTTTTATATTCCTCAAGAATTAGCTTATGGTCAAAATTCACCAACAGCCTTGATTCCTCCTTATTCAGTGCTTATCTTTGAAGTACAATTATTAGAAATAGAAAAATAAGACCATGAAAAAAATTCTCTTCGCATTCATTTTTCTTCCATTCATCCATTTCGCTCAGCAATTAGCAGATGGTATTTATGTCAAATTCACCACAAGTAAAGGTGAAATTCTTTGCCAACTTGAGTATCAAAAAGTTCCCATGACCGTTGCCAATTTTGTTGGTCTAGCAGAAGGCAAACTTAAAGTCAATGATAAAGTTATTGATAAGCCTTTTTATGATGGGCTTCTCTTTCACCGCGTGATTGCTGACTTCATGATTCAAGGAGGCGATCCGTTGGGCAATGGTTCTGGTGACCCTGGTTATAAATTCTATGACGAAATTGACCCAAGCTTGAAACATACTGGTCCTGGAATATTGTCAATGGCCAATTCAGGTCCGAACACTAACGGATCTCAATTTTTCATTACACACAAAGAAACACCTTGGTTAGACGGTAAGCACACCGTATTTGGACACGTTATTTCTGGACAAGAAGTCGTCAATGCCATCGCTCAAAATGACGTCATGCAAAAAGTAGAAATCATCAGACAAGGTAAGGCAGCTAGGAATTGGTCTGCTCAAGTGGCATTTGATGAAGTATACTTAGCAAAGAAGGCTGAAGAGGCTGCTCAGGAAGCTGAAATGGCAATAGTAGCAGCGATGTCTCAGGAAGAATACAAAGCTTTCATGCTACAAGAAGTCTTGAAAAAATATCCAAACGCCGCACAAAGTGAAACAGGTTTGGTTTATGTCATTTTGGACAAAGGTATGGGGCCAAAAGTAGAGCAAGGCAAGAAAGTAAGTTTACATTATACAGGTACCTTCAGAAGAGATGGTAAAAAATTTGATTCTTCTAAAGACCGCAACATGCCGCTAGAATTTGAATACAAAGTTCAACGCATGATCCCAGGATTTGAAGAAGGGATAACCTACATTCAAGAAGGTGGTAAGATTTTGCTTTTCATCCCGTACTACAATGCTTACGGTAAGCAAGGTCGCCCAGGTGCTATCCCACCATATTCAGACCTAGTTTTTGAAATCGAACTTCTAAAAGCGGCAGACGCACCTCATGTACACACCGAAGGTGATGGACATCAGCATTAATTGCGAAAGACTTTTCTTGTGGAAGTAATTCCGGAAGGAGCAGTCAATTGAACGAAAAATACACCATTGGAAAACCCTGATAAATTCAGGGTTTTTTCATTTTGCCCCTCGTGTAAAATATTCCCACTGACGTCATATACTGTAAGGTTGTATTCATTGAGTTCAGTTGAGATTTGAAGCTGATTTTCTACGGGGTTTGGACTACATTCGAACATAAACAGCGCATCTTGTGTCATGGAAAGCCCGCTAGGCATGTCCGCATAGGCAAAGTGAAGATTTTCAAGCATCCAACCCTCCTTGTTGTTGTCCAAACTATCACTTTTGAACAAAAAACGGTAATACATGGTGTCTGTCGGGAAACTTTTTAAGGGAAGGATCCATACCCATTGCAAAACAGAATGACGTTGTGTAAAATGACCTGAAAAACCTGCGCGACCATCAAAAAGCGTATCTGTTGGCGCATAAAAATTTTCAGTGTTGAAGGCGACGTTCGTAAGTGCATCTTCATAGATATCGATCCAGTTTTGTCCGTAGTCATAAGATACCTCAATGCGACCGCCGTCTATTAAGGAATCAGTATCCATACTGTGGTCAAAAGATAAAATAAAATTGAAAATTGAATTTGGATAAACCGGCCAATGAATTTCAAAGCTCTCCTCTATGTTGACTGCATAGTTGTGAACGGTATCTGTGATCAGTACTTCGTGAAGGCTATTGGGTTGTAAATAGTTTTTTTGAGAATAACCACGTTGCCATAATCCAGTTGGATTGATATGAACATAGGGGTTTGCAGTAGAAAAATCCGTTGAGTCAACAGCGATGATGCCAAGATAAGGATCAATTTGCGCTATTGAAATATTTGAGACATTCATCAAGAGCAGTAAGAAAAGTAGTGCTTGTAACTTCATAAAATGTGGCTTTTAATTGGAAAAGACATAATGGATCATGTTGGCCCCCATTTGTAAGGCTTGTTTGCGCTTTTCAGGTGGATCGTTGTGTACTTGTGGGTCTTCCCAGCCATCTGAAAGGTCTGTTTCATAGGTGTATAAACAGACTAAACGCCCCTCGATAACAATGCCGAAGGCTTGTGGTTTCTTGCCATCGTGTTCGTGTATTTTGGGCAGGCCATTCGGGAAAACGAAATGTTGTTTGAATATCGGGTGGTCTGAGGGTAGTTCGGTAAGAGGGTATTCAGGAAGTACTTTTTTAAGTTCTGCACGCACAAAACCATCCATGCCATAGTTGTCGTCGATGTGTAAAAAGCCGCCAGCTAATAAATAGGTCCTGAGATTTTGGGCTTCAGCTTTTGAAAAGACCACATTCCCGTGCCCGGTCATGTGTACAAAAGGATACTGCATAAGGTCTTTGCTACCTACTTCAACATAGGGCACTTCTTTTGAAATTTTGGTGTGAAGTTCAGTGTTACAAAATGTGATGAGGTTTGGTAATGCGGTTGGATTGGCGTAGTAGTCACCGCCACCGTGGTACTTGAGTACGGCTAATTGATAGGTGTTTTGGGCCTTTAATGAGAGGCTCAAAATCAAGACAAAAAACAAGAATAAAATTTTCATGAGCGTCTTTTGAAATAGAATACTTGATCAGTGCCAAAGGTGTGTGCATGCACCGGAATTTTGTTCAGAACAGGAGCTTTTACGCCTTGTTCAAATTTGAGGTCTCCGACTAATACATATGCTTCATCCCAAACATTGTCAATAATGAAATATTGGAGTGTCCGACTACCGCCTTCGACCATCACAGAATGAATGCCGCGCTTGTAGAGTTCTTCCAAAATAAGTTTGGTGGATGTTTCTTTGATTTTAATCCATTCTACGCCTTCTTTTTGGTCGTTTTTAAGCCGATTAAAAATAAGCGTTGGAGCAGCTTCTGAAAAAAGACTAAGGTTATTTTGAACTTGTAATTGGCTATCGATGAGTATGCGGATTGGATTTTGACCAGCTACATCGCGTACCGTTAATGATGGATTGTCGTTGAGAGCGGTATGTTTGCCAACCAGAATACTCATTTCTTGACTGCGCCAATGGTGCACTAGTGCTCGGGTTTCTTCACCGGTAATCCAGTTGATACCTTTTTCATTTGGCCCTCTGAGTTTATCTAAAAAACCATCTTTAGTTTGTGCCCATTTGAGTGTCACATACGGACGTTGTTTTTCGTGAAAACTAAAAAAGCGCTTATTAAGTTGTCGGGCCTCTGTTTCGAGTACGCCGATTGTTACTTGGATGCCTGCTTTTTGAAGTCTTTCAATGCCTTTGCCGGACACCTTTGGATTTGGGTCTTTTACCGCCACAACAACATGCGCTATTTTTTTTTCAATGAGTAAATTGCTGCAAGGTGGCGTTTTTCCAAAATGTGCGCAGGGTTCTAAGCTCACATAGGCCGTAGCACCTTCAATTTCAGAAGGGTCCGAAACATTATTAAGTGCGTTGACTTCTGCATGTGCCGCCCCGAATTTTTGGTGATAACCCTCGCCGATGATTTGATCATTTTTTACGATTACGCAACCTACCATCGGGTTTGGGGCCACCGCAATGCCGCCTAATCTGGCGAGGTCTAAACAACGTTGCATGTAATCTTGGTGCTGCATAGTCAAAGTTAAGCAATTCAAATTGATGCAACGATCTTGCGAAACGTTAAATTGATGCGTTGGCCGGTAAAATTACGGACTTTCGGAAGCTGGTGTTTCCAGTGGTGTTGCAGTTCCCCATGCATATGCAATAAACTCCCATTGGCTAGTTGGAGCTTCAGTTTCATTCCTGTAGAAGCATGCTTTAATTCAAAAGGTCTTTCTGCACCCAAGCTGAGCGAAGCAATACTTGGGTTGGTACCTAAACTTTTCTCATTATCGGCATGCCAACCGTTCGAATCTTGTCCGTTTCGGTACAAATTGATGAGTAGGGCATTATAGGTATAACCTGTTTTGGCCTCGACAATTAATCTTAATTCATTGAGAAACTTTGGGAAGGGCTGGTTTTTGAGTTGCTGACCAGAATAGCCGTAATTTTCACCATTCAATGAAAAGTAGGCTTCCAAACGCGGTACAGCAATCTGTTTTCCAAATATTTTGATTTGATTTTGTTCGAATGCGAGCTCTTTCAAAATTTGTTGAGAAAGCTCCTTGCTTTCCACCGCGCTTAAAAACATAGGAAAATAATCCAGTTTACCATCTTGTATTTCTAAGGCATCACCGCTTTGATGTTGGTAGTCGCTAAACATTTTTATTTTTGTAGCTTAAAAGTACAACATGCATTTCATTGAAACTATTTTCGATCTTAAGTCTGGTGATTTTAGTAAAGTCATATTTGGTTTCATTACCAATGTAGTATTAGCGATTGTTATTACGGTTGTTGGATTTTGGTTTACGGGTATTCTCACTCGTTTTGTCAATAAAATGCTACAAAAAAGCGAAACAGATGCTGGTTTGACCTCCTTCTTATCCAGTTTTCTTTCAATGGCATTGAAAATCATGGTGGTCATTACCGCAATTACCCAGCTTGGTGTGCAAATGACCTCTTTTCTCACCTTGTTGGGTGCAGCCGGAATTGCGGTGGGTATGGCATTTTCAGGCACACTATCAAATTTTGCAGGCGGCATTATGATCTTAGTTTTAAAGCCTTTTAAAGTAGGCGATGAAATCAAGGCGCTTGGTGAACAGGGTACTATTTCTGAAATCCAAATATTCAATACCTATCTTAAAACGGTCGATAATAAAATCGTGATCTTTCCAAATGGCCCGCTAGCAAATGGTAGCATCGTCAATTTTACCAAAGAAAAAAATCGCCGCATCGAATGGACTTTTATCCTCAGCCCTGAAATTCAATTTAGTACGGTTCAAGCACTAATTATACCCCTGTTAAGTGCCGATAAAAGAGTACTCGCCAAACCTGAACCCTTTGTAGGTATCCAACAAATTACAGAAAATGGCCTCGAATTAAAGGTCAGGTGTTGGGCAAAAACTGCCGATTATGGAGGGGTTTTCTACGACCTTCAGCAACAAATGGTGAGCGCCATGCAGCAAGCAAATATTGCCTTTGCTAAGGCTTAAAAGAAAATTATTATCTTCGGGACCTAACCCAATTACATGTAAAACATGTAAGCTTAAACTACTATTATGTTACTCACTATTCTATTATTGATTTTCACGGTGGTTGTTGTGCCATTCGTTTGTCTCAATTTTGGCTACACACCCAACGAGCTACAATATGAAATTTTACAACAAATGTCATATACAGTAGGGATCGTCATTGCTTACTGCTTTATTGTCGGAGAGTTGTCGCGCAATAATTCCCAAGTTGATAAACTCTGGAGTATTGTCCCTATATTATATACTTGGCAAATGACGCTATTGGCACCTGAAATTTCTGAAAAAATGGTTTTCATGTCTATTTTAGTAACAATTTGGGGAGCCCGTTTGACGTTTAATTTTGCCCGCAGAGGAGCTTATACCTGGCGTTTTTGGGCCGGTGAAGAGGATTACCGTTGGGAAGAATTGCGCAAAAGACCTGGTTTCAACAATAACTTTATTTGGGCCATCTTCAACCTTTTCTTTATTTCAGCCTACCAAAATATACTCATCTTCTTGTTTACAGCGCCTATTTTATCAGTGCTCGCGTCCAATGCTACGCAGGAGTTAAATGGCATTGACTATTTATTAGGTTTATTGATGTTAGCAGCCATTACAATTGAATTTATTGCTGATCAACAACAATATAACTTTCAGACCGAAAAGCATCGCCGCATCAAGGCAGGTGAGCCCTTAGGTGACTACGAAAAAGGTTTTGTTTCTAGTGGTCTTTGGGGCGTGGTTCGCCATCCTAATTATGCCATGGAACAAACCATTTGGATCATCTTTTATTTGTTCAGTGTCAATGCAACTGGCCAATGGATCAATTGGACAATTGGCGGCTGTGTCTTATTAGTAATCTTATTTAAAGGCAGTTCAGACTTCTCAGAAGAGCTTTCAGCAAACAAATACCCAGCCTATAAAGATTACCAAAAAAATGTCCCAAGATTTATTCCTGGTTTTAAGTTCGGGAAGTAACCTAAAGTAGCCCAAACTGTTCAAAGTGATGAGCGAAATGCTTGCTGTGTAAGCGCTTCCATTGAGAGAAATTTAAATTTCCGTAAAATGGATGCAAATTTGTTTGGGTAGGGTTTCCTTCGTAGTATTCAAGAAACATAAGCAAGGCATCTGTGAATTCGTCAATTGCGGTTTCGAGTTCGTCGTTGCGAAGTGGGGTAGAGGGTGTTGCAAAGGAAACCTGCACATCTTTGGCCATAGGTTTATCGGTTTCTAGCCAAGCTTGCATGCGCTCAATGCGTTCTTCCGCTACTTCAAGTTGAAAATCACCTTTGCCAACAGACATGTAAAGTGCGTCAGCAAGATGTTCTACCATGCGTTGCGCTGACATGCTGC